>CANRDL010000044.1 GCA_947629405.1 uncultured Bacilli bacterium | reverse complement strand
GGTCTAACAATGATTATTTCTTGTAAACATCCTAATCCTCAATTTGAAGGGCAAACTAAAGGAAGACTTGGAAATTCGGAAGTTAGAAAATTAGCTGATAATGTCTTTTCAAAGGGATTTGAAAAATTTTTACTAGAAAATCCTGATGAAGCAAAAGCGATTGTTGAAAAATCAATGCTTGCTTGCCGTGCTAGAAATGCTGCCAAAAAAGCTCGTGAAATTTCACGTAAGGGAGATTTAACTATTACTAATTTTTATGGTAAGTTATCTGATTGTAAAAGCAAAGATTCTAAAGAATCAGAAATTTTCATTGTCGAAGGAGATTCTGCTGGCGGTTCTGCTAAAGAAGGAAGAGATTCTATGACCCAAGCAATTCTTCCCCTTAGAGGAAAAATTTTAAATGTTGAAAAAAATAGATTAGATAGAGCATTAAATAACGAAGAAATAAGAACGATAATTACTGCTTTTGGAACAGGTATTGGCGATGAATTTGATTTGGATAAATTGCGATATGATAAAATAATTATAATGACCGATGCCGATGTTGATGGATCACATATTAGAGTATTATTATTAACTTTATTTTATAGATTTTTTAGACCAATTGTGGAAAAAGGACATGTTTATGCTGCTCAACCACCATTATTTAGAATATCACATGGAAAAGTTCGAAAATATGTTTTAACTGATGAAGAAAAAGAACAATATTTAGCATCTTTACCTGAAAATATTCGTCAAAGAGCTGAAATTGCTCGTATGAAAGGTTTAGGAGAAATGGATCCCGAAGAATTAAATGAAACAACTATGGACATTGAAACTAGAACTTTAAGACAAATCACTGTTGATGATTGTGTTAAAGCTGATGCTGTTTTTTCTAAGCTAATGGGTGATGAAGTAGAGCCAAGAAGAAAGTTTATCGAAGAACAAGCTGGTTATGTTGAAAATCTTGATATTTAGGGAGGTATAAAATGAATGGTGAAAATAAAAATTTAGAAAATGAGAACATAGAAAACAATAATGATCAATTAAAAGAAGAAACTGAAAATACAGAAAATAATGAAGAACAATTAAATGAAGAAAATGAATTTAATGGTGTTTTTCATGAAAGAGATAAATTAACTGAAAATAATATTGTAGATGAAGTTGAAAAATCATTTTTAAGTTATTCAATGAGTGTTATTGCTTCTCGTGCATTACCAGATTTAAGAGATGGTTTAAAACCAGTTCATCGTAGAATTTTATGGTCAATGTATGAATCTGGTTATACACCTGATAAGCCACACAAAAAATCTGCTACAACAGTTGGTTATGTAATTGGTCATTATCATCCACATGGTGATTCATCTGTTTATGATGCTATGGTAAGAATGGCTCAAAGCTTTAGCCAAAGATATCTACTTGTTGATGGTCATGGTAACTTTGGTAATATTGAAGGAGATTCTGCAGCTGCTTATCGTTATACTGAAGCTAGATTATCTAAAATTTCTTTGGAACTTTTAAGAGATATAAATAAAGATACAGTTGATTTTGATCCAAACTTTGATGAAACAACAAAAGAACCTAAAGTTTTACCTTCCAAATTTCCAAATATTTTAGTAAATGGAACAATGGGAATCGCCGTTGGTATGGCCACAAATATTCCACCTCATAATCTTGGTGAAGTAGTTGATGGTTGTATTGCCTATATTGATAATCCAGATATTGATATTTTAGGTCTTATGAAATATATAAAAGGCCCAGATTTTCCTACCGGTGGAGTTATTTTAGGTAATTCTGGTATTAAAAAGGCTTATGAAACTGGAAGAGGAACTATAACAATAAGAAGTAAAGCGGTAATAGAAGAACATAAAGGCCACAGTAATATTATAATTACGGAAGTACCTTATGGTGTAAATACTTTTGATTTAAAAAATAAAGTAGCCGAACTTGTTCACAATAAAATTATTGATGGAATATCTGATTATCATACAGATTTAAAAAATGGAGTAAAAATAACTATTACTTTAAAGAAAGATGCAAATCCACAAGTTGTTTTAAACAATTTATATAAGCATACAGCATTTCAAACAACTTACAGTATAATTTTATTAATGCTTGATGGTTTGATACCTAAGACATTAGATTTAAAATCAATTATTTCTAAGTATATTGATCATCAAAAAGAAGTTATTATTAGAAGAACTCGTTTTGAATTAAATAAATCAGAAAATAGAGTACATATTTTAGAAGGATATAAAATCGCTTTAGATAATATTGATGAAGTAATAAAAATTATAAAATCTTCTAAAACTGACCAAATTGCTCGTGAAACTTTAATGAATAAATTTAATTTAAGTTTAATTCAAACAGATAACATTTTAGAATTAAAATTAAGAAGATTAACTGGTTTAGAAAGATCTAAAATTGAGTCTGAATTAAATGATTTATTACAAAAAATCGAAGAATTAAAAGCAATATTAGCATCAGAACAAAAAGTATTAGATATTATTAAAGAGGAACTAACAGAAGTTAAGAATAAATATTCTGATGATAGAAGAACAACTATCGATATGACTGCTATTGATTATATTGAAGACGAATCATTAATTCCGGAAGAAGATATAATAATCACTCTAACTAATAATGGTTATATAAAAAGATTAACTTCTGATACTTATAAAACCCAAAATAGAGGCGGAGTAGGTGTAAAAGGAATGTCAACTAATGAGGAAGATTATGTAAAACACTTGATTAATTTATCTACTCATGATTATGTTTTATTATTTACTAATAAAGGAAAAGTTTATAGACTAAAAGGCTATGAAATACCTGAATTTAGTCGCCAAGCTAAAGGTTTACCAATAGTAAATTTATTACAAATAGAAAAAGATGAAAAAGTTAATTCTATAATTAAATTAAATAACAATGAAGAAAAATATAAGTATTTAATGTTTACAACTAAGAAAGGTATTGTTAAAAAAACTAGAATTAGTGATTTTGATAATATTAGAGCAACTGGTAAAATTTGTATTAGTCTTAAAAATAACGATTCTTTAATTGCTGTTCGAAAAACTACTGGAGAAGATATGATTTTAATTGGATCATCTAATGGTCGTATGGTTAAATTTAATGAAAATGAAGTTAGAACAATGGGTAGAACGGCAACGGGTGTCAAAGGAATTAATTTAGATGGTTCTGAATGTATTGGTTCTGAAGTTACTCATGACGATAATAAAGTTTTAATTGTAACTGAAAAAGGTTATGGTAAAAAGACTATAGTTTCTGAATATAGACAAACTAAAAGAGGAAGCAAGGGAGTAAAAGCTTTAAGTATAACTGATAAAAATGGAACAATTGCTTCATTTAAAGTTGTTGAAGAAGATCAGGATTTAATGATTATAACTGATTCTGGAATGATTATAAGAACACCATTAGATCAAATTTCTACGTTAGGTAGAGTTACTCAGGGAGTTAAATTAATTAATTTGAAAGAAAATCAAAAAGTAGCTGAAATTAGTTTAGTAAATAAAGAAAATAATGAAGATGAATAAATATTGACATAAGTTAAGAATATGTTAGTATATAAGTGGAGGGTTTATTATGAATAACAAAAGAACGAAATATGATTCTTTAATGAGAAAATTACGCAAATTATTTTCAACAAATGAATTATTTATTTCTGAGAATTCTACTGTTAAAAATGAAAAAATACCATATATAACAGGATCATACTTATTGAATAATAATAACAGCAATAGTTTAAATCAAAAATATACTAAAGTAAAAGAGCGTGTAACTTGTTCAAGAAGACGCTTTAGAAAATAAGCCTAATGTTTCACGTGAAACATTAAGTTTGTTTTTTATATATGTTTCACGTGAAACGTTACCTAATATAGGTTTTAAAGGAGAATCGTTTATGAAAACCGAAAAATTATTAAATCAAATTCAAAAATTAGAAAA
>CANRDL010000043.1 GCA_947629405.1 uncultured Bacilli bacterium | reverse complement strand
GGAAACATAAGATATATTATAATCACACTTATTTCATTTTTAAACTATAAAACTGACTTCCAAATGAAAATTAATATTATCAAAAAAAGTATTAATTTATACTTGATTTTCATAAAATATTTTTGTATAATGTTTGCTGTATGACTGCTTTGAAGTGTGAGGTTGCTGATACACTAGGTTAAGTTGAACAATAAAATCTAGAAATCAGGTAATTTACATGGAGCGAGTCTGTACTAGATATAGGCGAAAGGAGAATTTAACAATGGCAAGTGAAAAAGTTAGAATTAGATTAAAATCATACGATCATAGATCTTTAGATCTAGCTGCTGGAAAAATTGTTGAAACTGTAAAAAGAACTGGTGGAGAGGTTTCTGGACCTATACCACTTCCAACACAAGTTGAAAAATTTACAATTTTGCGTGCAGTTCATATGTATAAGGATTCTCGTGAACAATTTGAAATGAGAACTCACAAAAGACTTATTGATATTAAAAAACCTAGCAAAGAAACAATCGATGCTCTAACCCATCTTGATTTACCAAGTGGTGTTGATATAGAAATAAAATTATAAGAAAGAAGGAAATATAAATGAAAGGAATCTTAGGACGTAAAGTTGGAATGACTTCAATCTTTACAAAAGATGGAAAAATAATTCCTGTTACTGTTGTTGAAATTGCCCCAAATACTGTTATGCAAGTTAAAACTAAGGAAAATGACGGTTATAATGCAGTTCAATTAGGAACAGTTGAATTAAAAGAAAAAAATGCTAATAAGACACAAGTAGGACATGCTAAAAAAGCTAACACAACTCCTAAGCGCTTCTTAAAAGAAATAAGAGATTTTGAAAGTGCTTTAAATGTAGGAGATACAATTGATGCATCAATATTCTCAGTAGGAGAAATTGTTGATGTAACGGGAACTAGTAAAGGAAAAGGTTTCCAAGGTGTAATTAAAAGACACAATCAATCAAGAGGACCTATGAGTCATGGATCACATTATCATAGAGGTCCAGGTTCAATGGGAACTATGTTACCAAAAAGAGTTTTAAAAGGTAAAAACTTACCAGGCCATATGGGTCATGAAACAGTTACTATTCAAAATCTAGAAATAATTGATGTAAATTTAGAAGATAATTATATTTTAGTTAGTGGAAATGTTCCAGGTGCTAAAAATTCTATGGTACTAATTAAGAGTGCTGTTAAAAATAGTAAAAAAGTTAATCCTAAAGAATTAATTAAATATGAAGAAGAAACTGTTGTTGATAAAGTTGAAGAAATAAAAGAAGAAACAGCTACTGAAAATGTAGAAGTAAAAGAAGAAGCTGCTGCTACTGAAAACGAAGAAGTAAAAGAAGAAAAAACTTTAGAAACAGAAACTTCTAATAAAGAAGGTGAAAAATAATGGCAAAGACTAAATTAGTAAACCTTAGTGGCGAAAAAATAAAAGATATAGAAGTTAAAAATGATATCTTTAATATTAAAGTTAATAATATTGTTTTAAAAAAGGCAATTGATCTTGCTCTTGCTTCTTTAAGACAAGGAACACATAAAACAAAAACTCGTTCAGAAGTTTCTGGTGGAGGAAAAAAACCTTATAGACAAAAAGGAACTGGTAATGCTCGTCAAGGAACTATTCGTGCTCCTCATTATAGAGGTGGTGGTGTAGTTAGTGGACCAACACCAAGAGACTATACATTTAAAATGAATAAAAAGGAAAGAGTACTTGCTTTAAAAAGTGCTTTATCATACAAATTTCAAACTAAAAAAATGCTTGTTGTAGACAAATTAGAACTTTCTAATTTAAAAACTAAAGAAGCTATTAAAGTTATGAATAATTTAAAACTAAATGATAAGACATTATTTGTAACTTCAGATGATAATGAAAATTTATATATGGCAACAAGAAATATTAATAATGCTTATGTTTGTTTAGCTTCTGAAATAAATGTTTTAGATTTATCTTATGCAGATACAGTAGTATTTGAAGAATCTTCTCTAAAACAAATTGAGGAGGTATTAAAATAATGAAAGATTATACTGATATTATTTATACACCAGTTATTACTGAAAAAGCTAGTAACATTGCTGGATCAGGAAAAACTTATGTATTTAAAGTAAATAAAAAAGCTTCAAAATTTCAAATAAAGAAAGCATTTGAAGAAGCATTTGGTGTACATGTTATAAAAATTAATACTCTTAATACAAAACCAAAAGATAGAAGAGTAGGAAGATACACTGGAAAAACAAAAACTTATAAAAAAGCTATCATTACTTTAAAAGATGGCGAATCAATAGAAATATAGAAAGGACGATAATATATGCCAATTAAGAAGTATAAACCTACAACTAATGGTCAAAGAGGTATGAGTACTTTAGTTAATTCTGATATTACTTCTAAAACTCCAGAAAAATCTTTACTTAGTAAAAAGAAAAAAACTGGTGGAAGAAATAATCAAGGTAAAATCACTGTAAGACATATCGGTGGTGGAACTAAAAGAAAATATCGTGTAATAGATTTTAAAAGAAATAAATTTGATATTCCTGGTAGAGTAGTATCAATTGAATATGATCCAAATAGGAATGCTAACATAGCTTTAATTAGTTATAAAGATGGAGAAAAAAGATATATTATTGCTCCAAAAGATCTTAAAGTTGATATGATAGTTCAAAGTGGAGAAAATGCTGATATTCAAGTTGGAAATGCTTTACCACTTGCAAATATTCCAGTTGGTTCAATTATTCACAATATTGAAATTAGACCAAAGGCTGGAGCCGCTTTATGTCGTAGTGCTGGTTCTTCTGCTCAAATACTTGGAAGAGAAGGCAAATATGTAATGGTAAGATTACAAAGTGGTGAAACAAGAAAAATTTTAGGTACTTGTTTAGCTACTATTGGAGAAGTTGGAAATGAAGATTTCGAACTTGTTAAAATTGGTAAAGCTGGTCGTAAAAGACATATGGGTATTAGACCAACAAACCGTGGTTCTGTTATGAACCCTAACGATCATCCACATGGTGGTGGAGAAGGTAAAGCTCCAGTAGGACGTAAGAGTCCAATGACTCCTTGGGGTAAACCTGCTCTTGGATATAAAACTCGTAATAAAAAGAAAGCCTCTAACAAACTAATTGTTAGTCGTAGAAAGAAATAGGAGGGTATTATGGCAAGAAGTGTAAAAAAAGGACCATTTGTTGAAGAGTCTTTATTAAAGAAAATAACAAAATTAAATGAAGAAAATAAAAAAGAAGTTATAAAAACAAAATCAAGAAGATCAACAATTATTCCTGATTTTGTTGGACATACTATTGCAGTTTATAACGGTAAAGAATATATTCCAGTATTTATTGTAGAAGATATGGTAGGTCGTAAATTAGGAGAATTTTCTCAAACTCGTAAATTCGGCGGCCATGCTGGACAAAAGTAGGAGGTTTTAATGGAAACATATGCTGTTTTAAAAGGTGCTATGATTGCTCCTAGAAAAGCAAGAATGACCCTTGATTTAATTCGTGGAAAAGATGTTCAAACTGCTACTTACATTCTTTCAAATACTAATACAAAAGCTAGTCGCTTAATTCAAAAAGTTTTAGCATCAGCTATTGCTAATGCTGTAAATAACTTTAATATGAAAGAAGAAGATTTATACATTTCTGAATGTTATGTAGATCCAGGACAAGTACTTAAAAGAATGAAAATTGCATCACGCGCCGGTGTTGATAGAAGAGATAAAAGAACTAGTCACATTACAATTAAAGTAAAAAGTGACAAGAAGGAGGCTTAATTTATGGGACAAAAAGTTAATCCGATAAGCTATAGAATTGGTGTTAATAAAGATTGGCAAGCTAAATGGTATGCACCTACTAATAAATTTGGAGATATTTTAAATAATGATATTAAAATTCGTAAATTTTTAGCTAAAAAATTAAAAGATGCTGCTATTTCATCAATCGTTATTGAAAGAAATTCTAAAAGAACTGATATCACTATCTATACTGCAAAACCTGGTGTAGTAATTGGTAGAGGCGGAGAAGATATTGAACGTCTAAGAAAAGATATTAAGAAAATTGTTAATGAAGATATATACATTTCAATTATTGAAGTAAAAAAACCTGATTTATCTGCTAAATTAGTAGCTGATAATATTGCCAGCCAAATCGAAAATAGAGCTCCATTTAGAAGTGCTCAAAAAAGAGCAATTAGAAATACAATGAAAGCTGGAGCTAAAGGAATTAAAACTTTAGTATCTGGTAGATTAGGTGGAGCAGAAATGGCTAGAAGTGAAGGATATACAGAAGGTACTGTACCACTTCACACTATTAGAGCTGATATCGATTATGCTGTTAGTGAAGCTTTAACTACTTACGGAAAAATCGGAGTTAAAGTTTGGATATATAAAGGTGAAATACTTCCTTCAAAAAAAACAAAGGAGGGAAAAATAGATGTTAATACCAAAAAGAACTAAATATAGAAAACCACATCGTCTAACATATGAAGGACATGCTCGTGGAAATACTGAACTTCATTTTGGATCTTATGGACTTAAAGCTTGTAATGGAGCTTATGTTACGGCAAGACAAATTGAAGCAGCTCGTATTGCTATGACTCGTTATATGAAGCGTGGAGGAAAAGTGTGGATTAATATTTTCCCTCATTTAGCAAGAACTAGAAAACCTTTAGAAACTCGTATGGGAAAAGGTAAAGGTAATGTTGAAGATTGGGTAGCTGTAGTAAAAGAAGGCAAAATTATGTTTGAAATTGGCGAAGTAGATGAAGAAACTGCAAGAGAAGCTTTAAGACTTGCTTCTCACAAACTACCTGTAAAATGTAAATTTGTAAAAAAAGATGAAAAGGCAGGTGTTTAATGATGAAGGTTGAAGAAATAAGAAAATTAACTGATGAAGAAATAAACAAAAAAATCAAAGAAACAAAAGTTGAATTATTTGAACTTCGTTTAAAACAATCAACAGGATCATTAGATAAACCTAAAAAAATTAATCATTTAAGAAAGACTGTTGCCAGAATGAAAACAGTTTTAAATGAAAGAAAATTAATGGAAAGTGGTGAAAAAGATGGAGAAAAATAAACAATTAACTCTTACTGGTAAAGTAGTAAGTGCCAAAAATGACAAAACTATTACAGTTTTAGTTGAAACTCATCGTAAACATCCACTTTATGGAAAAAGAGTAAAATATTCTAAAAAGTATACTGCTCATGATGAAAAAAATGAAGCAAAATTAGGGGATACAGTAAGAATTAGAAGTACAAGACCTCTATCTAAAACTAAAAGATACGTACTTGTAGAAATTCTAATTAAAGCTGTAGAATTATAGGAGGTATCACAATGGTTGCACAAGAAAGTAGATTAAAAGTTGTTGATAATTCAGGAGCTCGTGAATTACTTGTTATTAGATGCTTAGGTGGAAGTAAAAGAAAAAGCGCTAATATCGGTGATGTAGTTGTTGGTACTGTAAAAAAAGCTATTCCCAATAGTAATTTACCAAAAGGTAAAGTTGTAAAAGCAGTTATTGTTAGAACTGTTCAAGGAGTTAGACGCGAAGATGGATCTTATATTAAATTTGAAGATAATGCTTGCGTTATTATTAAAGATGATAAAACACCTGTTGGAACAAGAGTTTTAGGACCTGTTGCTCGTGAACTTCGTGATAAAGATTTCATGAAAATTGTTTCACTAGCACCTGAAGTATTATAGGAGGCTTAATATGAAAATTAAAGTAGGAGACAATGTTAAGGTAATTGCTGGTGCTTCTAAAGGAAAAGAAGGAAGAGTAATTAAAACATTAAAAAAAGAAAATCGTGTAGTTATTGAAGGCGTTAATATTGTTAAAAAACATATGAAGCCAAACGGTGGAAATGAAATTGGCGGAATAATTGATCGTGAAGCGCCTATTCATGTTTCCAATGTAAAAGTTGTTGCAAATAAAAAGACAGCAAAAAATAGTGATACAAAGAAAAAAGAAACAACTAAGACAAAAAAAACAACAAAGAAAGATAAAGAATAGGAGATGAGTAATTTGAATAGTTTAAAGAAATCATATAGAGAAGAAGTTGTTCCTTCTTTAAAAAAAGAATTTAATTATAAATCTGTTATGCAAGTTCCTCGTCTTGAAAAAATTGTTATTAATATAGGAGTTGGAGATGCAGCTCATGATTCTAAATTTATTGAAGCTGCTTTAAAAGATTTAGAGACTATTACTGGTCAAAAAGCAGTAAAAACTAAAGCTAAAAAATCAATTGCCGGCTTTAAATTAAGAGAAGGAGCTACAATTGGTGTTAAGACTACTTTAAGAGATGAAAAAATGTATGCTTTTATGGAAAAATTAATTAATTTAGCATTACCTCGTGTAAGAGATTTTAGAGGGCTTTCTCCAAAATCTTTTGATGGCTTTGGAAATTATACTCTTGGTATTAAAGAACAATTAATTTTCCCAGAAATTGAATATGACAATGTATTAAAAATAAGAGGAATGGATATTGTTTTTGTTACAACTGCAAAAACAAATGAAGAAGCTTTAAGCCTACTTAAAGGTTTAGGTTTACCATTTAAAAATTAAGGAGGACGTTTATGGCAAAGAAAAGTTTGATTGCAAAAAATAAAAAAGGATCTAAATTTAAAGTACGTAATTATACTAGATGTCAAAGATGTGGACGTCCACATGGTGTACTTAGAAAATTTAAATTATGTCGTATTTGTTTTAGAGAACTTGCATCACGTGGGGAAATTCCTGGTGTAAAAAAATCAAGTTGGTAGGAAGGAAAGATAATAATGAATGATATTATAGCAGATATGTTAACAAGAATAAGAAATGCTAATCAAATGAAATATGAAAGTGTTACTGTTCTTGGTTCAAATATTACAAAATCTATTGCGGAAATTTTAAAAACTCAAGGATATATTGCTGATTATGAATTTATTAATGATAAAAAAGGAAATAAAATAAATTTAACTTTAAAATATGGTAATAAAAAAGAAAGAGTTATCGTTGGACTTAAAAGAATAAGTAAACCAGGACTTAGAGTTTATGCTAAAGCAAATGAACTTCCAAGAGTATTAAATGGTTTAGGAATTGCAATTATCTCTACTTCTGAAGGATTAATGACTGATAAAGAAGCACGTGAAAAAAATCTGGGAGGAGAAGTACTTGCCTATATATGGTAAGGAAATAAATATATGAGTAGAATTGGAAAAAGAGAACTTATAATTCCTGAAGGAGTTAATGTTGAAGTAATAGATAATAAAATTACTGTTAAAGGACCTAAAGGCTCTTTAGAATTAAATTTTGATAAATTAATCAATGTTAAAGTAGAAGATAACAAAGTATTAGTTACAAGAAGTAATAATACTAAAAATGCTACTGCTTTACATGGTACAACAAATTCTCATATTAAAAATATGATTGATGGTGTAACTGTTGGTTTTGAAAAGAAATTAGAAGCAGTTGGCGTTGGATATAAAGTTGCTGTTAAAGGGAATAAGATTGTTATAAATGCCGGTTATTCTCATCCTGTAGAAATTCAAATACCTGAAGGTCTTACTGCAGAAGCAACTAGCGCTACTGAACTTAATATAAAAGGATATGATAAACAAAAAGTTACTGAATTTGCGGCAAATGTAAGAAAAATTCGTGAACCTGAACCTTATAAAGGAAAAGGAATCCGTTATAAAGATGAATACATTCGTCGTAAAGAAGGAAAGAAAGCGGCATAGGTGGGAGTGATTAGATATGATAAAAAAAGAATCAAAAAATAAAATGAGACAAAAAAGACATGAGCGTGTCAGAAAAAATATATTTGGAACAGCTTCAATTCCAAGACTAAATGTTTATAGATCTAATAATCACATTTTTGCACAAATTATTGATGATGAAAAACAAACTACTTTAGTTTCATCTTCATCAGTTGCTTTAAAACTTAAAAATGGTGGTAACCAAGAGGGAGCAAAAGAAGTTGGTAAAGATATAGCTAAAAAGGCCAAAGCTGCTAAAATAACTAAAGTTGTTTTTGACCGTGGTGGAAATCTTTATCATGGACGTGTTAAAGCACTTGCAGATGCTGCAAGAGAAGCTGGACTAGAATTTTAGGAGGATATAATGGCAAAATTTGAAAATAATAAAAAGAAAAAATTATTAGAAGAAAATGTTATATCTATCTCTCGTGTTACTAAAGTAACTAAAGGTGGTAGACATTTTAGATTTTTAGCAACTGTTGTAGTGGGAAATCGTAAAGGTTTAGTAGGATTAGGAACAGGAAAAGCTAATGAAGTTCCTGAAGCTATTAATAAAGCTATCCAAGCAGCAAATAAAAATGTTTGTAAAATTGCTTTAATTGACAATCGTACTATTCCTCATGAAGCAATTGGTAAAGTAGGACGAGCTAAAGTTTTAATTAAACCTGCTGCTAAAGGTACTGGTATTATTGCTGGTGGTGCTGTAAGAGCAGTAGTTGAACTTGCTGGTATTCATGATATAGTTTCTAAATCTTTGGGATCTAATACTAAAGTTAATATGGCTAAAGCTACAATTGAAGCATTAGTATCACAAAGAACTCCAGAACATATTGCAGAATTACGTGGAATAGACAAGGAGGCTTTATAATATGAAATTACATGAACTTGCAAAAAATCCGGAAATCAAAACTCGTAAAAGAGTTGGTCGTGGACCAGGTAGTGGTCTTGGAAAAACTTCTGGAAGAGGACAAAAAGGACAAAAATCTAGAAGTGGTGTTAGTATAAAACCTTGGTTCCAAGGAGGTCAAACACCTCTATATAGAAGAATACCTAAAAGAGGATTTAATAATACTAGATTTACAACAAGATATGCAACATTAAATGTTTCTGATTTAAATAGATTTAAAGATGGAGATGTAATTACTCCAGAACTTTTAAAAGAAAAAGGTATTATCAAAAAAGAATTATCAGGAATTAAAATATTAGGTAAAGGAAAATTAGAAAAAAAATTAACAGTTAAAGCTCATAGATTTACAAATAGTGCTATTACTAAAATAGAAGAACTTGGTGGAAAAGCAGAGGTGATTTAATGTTTGCCAATATTAAGCAAATATTTGTCCGTAGTAATAAAGATATTCGTAAAAGAATTTTATTTACTATTGGGGCATTAGCAATTTTCTCAATTGGTACAAATATTACTGTTCCTGGAGCTAAATCAATTACTCGAGAATTAGGATTTTTACAAATTCTTAATTTAATGTCTGGTGGTGGACTTAAGAACTTCTCAATATTTGCTCTAGGAGTTACACCATATATTACTGCCACAATTATAATGTCCTTTCTTCAAACTGATATTTTTCCATATTTTAAAGAACTTCGAGAAGAAGGATATACCGGTCAACAAAAAATCAATAAAATATCTAGATATTTAGGAATTATTTTAGCTTTTTTACAGAGTTATATATTTTCAATTGGTTTTTTAAATACTGATTCAAGTATATTAATATTAAAAACTTCATTAATTTTAACGGCTGGTACAGCATTTCTATTATGGCTTGGTGATAGAATAACGGAACATGGTATTGGTAATGGTAACTCTTTACTAATCATGGCTGGTATAATTCAAACAATGCCATCAATGTTTTATCAAGTATTTAATTCGTTAATTATCGATGGTTCAAATACTATTTTAGGAATATTATTATTTGCTATATTTGTAATAATATATTTAGGAATAATCGTTGGAATAATCTTTATTCAAGAAGCTGAAGAAAGATTACCAATTCAATATTCTAATAAAACTAATAGTGCTTATAAAAAAAGTCAATCTTATTTACCAATAAAATTGAATCCAAGTGGAGTTATGCCTGTAATCTTGGCATCAACTATTCTTACTATTCCTATTACTATTGCTGAATTTTTAGGTAACGATAAATTTAAAGCATTTGTTGATAATTATATTAATTATTCAACTTTAACTGGCGCGATAATTTATGTAGTTTTAATATTTGCTTTCGGTTATTTTTGGACCTTTATTCAAATGAATCCTAAAGAAATGAGCAAAAATTTAAATGAAGGTGGAGCTTATTTACCTAGTGTTAGACCTGGTAAAGATACAGCTAAATATATAAATAGAGTTTTATCAAGATTAAATGTTTCCGGTTTATTTTTCTTAGCAATTATTGCTTTAATTCCAATTATCTTTAGTAAAATATCATCTTTGGGATCATCAGTGACTGTAGGTGGTACTGGATTATTAATCGTAGTTGGAGTTGCTCTTGAAACTTTCAAACAATTAGAAAGTTCTCTAGTAGCAAGAAATTATAAAAGGAGATCTAAGAGATTATGACAAATATTATTTTTATCGCCCCACCGGCTGCCGGTAAGGGAACGGTTAGTAAATTACTTCAGGAAAAATATAATTATAATCATATTTCTACTGGTGATTTATTAAGAAGTGTTGATAAAAACACCGATTTAGGGAAAAGAGTTCAAGAAATTATGGAACAAGGACAACTTGTTAGTGATGAACTTGTTACGGAACTTTTAAAAGAAAAAATATCAACTATTAAGGGACCTTTTATATTAGATGGTTATCCAAGAAATATTATGCAAGCAGGAATTTTAGAAGAAATGTTAAAAGAATTAAAAATTGATGATATTATGGCAATTTATATTAATATTTCTCAAGAAGAAGCGATGAAGAGAGCTTTAGGGCGATTAACTTGTCCTAAATGTGGAATGTCATATAGTAAATATAATGAAGAAACTAAACCTAAAGAAGATGGTATTTGTGATGTATGTAAAACAAAACTGGAATCTAGAGGAGATGACAACGAAGAGGCATTTAAAGTTAGATTTGAAACTTATATGAAAAATGCCCAACCAATTTTAGATTTTTATAAATCTAAAAATATTTTAAAAGAAGTTTCCGAAAATACTTCAGAAGAAACTTTCAAAGTAATTGAAAAAATGATTAAAGAGGTAGAATAATGGTTAGCATTAAAAGTGATGCTGAAATTAAAAAGATGAGAAAAGCTGGTTTAATTAACTATCAAACGCATAAGTTATTAGAAAGTAAAATTAAACCAGGCATAACTACTTTAGAATTAAATGATATAGCAGAGGAGTTTATAAGAAGCAAAGGCGGAATACCATCATTTTTAGGATATGGTGGTTTTCCGAAAACTATCTGCACTTCCGTAAATGATGAAGTAGTGCATGGTATTCCATCTTTGAAAAAATTAAAAAAAGGTGATATAATCTCAATTGATATAGGAGTTATATATCAAGGTTATCATTCTGATTCAGCTTGGACTTATCCAGTTGGGGAAATTAGTGATGAAATTAAGGTATTACTTGAAGAAACTAAAAACGCTTTATATGAAGGAATTAAACAAGTTAAAAATGGTGCTCATCTCGGTGATGTATCAAATGCAATAGAATCCCATGCTAAAAAATATAACTTAGATGTGGTAAGAGAACTTGTTGGTCATGGAGTAGGGAAAAATCTTCACGAAGACCCCGATGTTCCTAATTATGGAAAAAAGAATACTGGATTAATTCTTAAAAGTGGAATGACAATTGCTATTGAGCCAATGTTAAATTTAGGATCTAGAAAAGTCTGGATGGAAGATGATGATTGGACAATAGTAACTCAAGATGGTAAGCCA
The DNA here is from genome assembly GCA_947629405.1 of uncultured Bacilli bacterium. Taxonomy (GTDB): domain Bacteria; phylum Bacillota_I; class Bacilli_A; order RF39; family UBA660; genus CANRDL01. The sequence continues at coordinate 12,029 of CANRDL010000043.1, read as the reverse complement.
TCAGCCCATTTTGAGCATACGGTACTAGTTACTGATGATGGCTATAAAATATTGACAGGAGAATGATATTTTGGCAAAGAATGATGATAAAATAGAAGTTGAAGGAAAAGTTTTAGAAGTAATTCCCGGTGGGAAATACAAAGTTGAACTTCAAAATAAATTTACTGTAATAGCCCATGTTTCTGGAAAAATACGTATGAACATGATACGTATTCTTGCAGGTGATACAGTAGTGGTTGAATTATCACCTTATGATTTAACACAAGGGCGAATAATATATAGAAAATAATGGAGGTATGTGATTATGAAGGTAAGAGCATCAGTTAAAAAAATTTGCGATAAATGCAAAATAATTAAAAGAAAAGGCCGTGTTATGGTAATTTGTGAAAATCCAAAACACAAACAAGTTCAAGGCTAGGAGGATATAATGGCAAGAATTAAAAATATTGAATTACCAAAAGATAAAGTTACTTTTATTGGTTTAACAAGTATCTATGGTATTGGACAAAGTTTAGCAAAAAAGATTTGTAATGATGCAAAAGTTGACTGCATGATTCGTGTTAAAGATTTAACCGATGAACAAGTTAATGCACTTAGAAAAGAAATTGACAAATATCCTGTTGAAGGAGATTTGCGTCGAGATGTTCAAACAAATATTAAAAATAAAATGGAAATTGGCTGCAATCAAGGACTTAGACATAAAAGAGGTCTACCAGTTCGTGGTCAAAATACAAGAAGTAATGCTCGTACTCGTAAGGGTAGAGGCAAAGTAGTTGCTAATAAGAAAAAAGCAGGTAAATAGGAGGTAATTATGGCATATAATAGCAGAAAAAGAAAAGTTAAAAAGAATATTCCCGAAGCTCAAGCACACATCCATTGTACATTTAATAATACTGTAGTGTCTATTACTGATAAAGATGGAAATGTTATCAGTTGGGCATCAAGTGGTACTATCGGTTATAAAGGTAGTAAAAAGAAAACTCCATTTGCTGCTGGTCTTGCATCTGAAGCTGCTGCAGCTAAAGCAATGGAAAATGGCGTAAAAAAAGTAGAAGTATATGTAAAAGGATTAGGTTCAGGAAGAGAAACAGCAATTCGTTCATTACAAGCTGCTGGTTTAGAAATTACATCTATTATTGATGTAACACCAGTTCCTCATAATGGATGTCGTCCACCAAAAAGACCTAGAAATTAAGGAGATATAAATATGTTAAGATTTGAAAAACCCGAATATAAAATTAAAGAATATGTTGAAAGTAATCATTATGGAAAATTTGAATTAGAACCTTTAGAAAGAGGATTTGGTACTACTATTGGTAATGCCCTTAGACGCATTATGTTATCTAGTTTACCAGGTAGTGCTATTACTTCTGTAAAAATTGATGGAGTTATGCATGAATTCCAAAAAATTGACGGCGTAGTAGAAGATGTTACATCAATAGTATTAGCTTTAAAAAGTGTAGTTATTAAAAATCATTCAGATGATGAAAAAGTAATTAGATTATCTGCTAATACTGAAGGAGAAGTTACTGCGGGAATGATTGAACATGATCCTGATATTGAAATTGTTAATCCTGATTTAGTTATTTGTAATTTAGTTAAAGATGGCAAAATTGATATGGAAATGACAGTTGGTAATGATCGTGGTTATGTTGATGCAAAAACTAATCAAGAAAGACTTACAGACAGCAAAGTAGGTGTAATTGCTATTGATTCTTTATATTCACCTATTGAAAGAGTAAGTTATGAAGTAGAGCCAGCTCGTGTTGGTCAAAATGAAAATTTTGATAAATTAATTTTAAATGTTTGGACTAATGGTAGTATAACTCCAGAAGAAGCTATTGCTTTATCTTCTAAAATTATGATTGAACATTTAAATATAATTGCTGATTTAAATTCAATTAGTGATGTTTCTGGTTTAATTGCTGAGAAAAAAGTTGATAACACAGCAAAAACATTAGAAACTCCAATTGAAGAAATAGAATTCTCTGTTCGTGCATATAATTGTTTAAAAAGAGCAGGAATCCATACAATTCAAGATTTAATTTCTAAAAAAGAAATTGAAGTTACTAAAATACGTAATTTAGGTAAAAAATCATTAAAAGAAGTTATTGATAAAGTTAAGGAACTAGGACTTAAGTTCCGTGATTAGGAGGTTATTATGCAATATCGTAAATTAAGTAGAAATAACAAAATAAGAAGAAGCATCCTTGCCGGAATTACTAAGGATGTAATTATGAATGAAAATGTCGTTACTACTGAAGCAAGAGCTAAAGAAGTGCGTAAATTTGTTGATAAAATGATTACTTATGGAAAAAAAGGAACACTAGTTTCTAGAAGAAAAGCCTTAGCTTTCTTACATAATGATAAAAAGGTTGTTGATAAAGTATTTAATGATCTTGCTAAGCGTTATGAAAAAAGAAACGGTGGTTATACTCGAATCTTAAAACTTAAGGAAAGAATTGGCGACGACTCTTTAAGTGTAAGAATAGAATTAGTTTAAAAACAAATGAATTTCATTTGTTTTTTTCTTGCTAAAAATTATGTAATATGTTATTATTTTATTAGTATAGAATAAGGGGATGTTAAGTATGGCTAGAGTTATACCCATAAAAGGACTAGATTCTGATTTAGAAAAAGTAGTTGGTGATTTAAAATCAGCTATAGAAAGAAGAGATCATTTAAACGATTATATTGATGCTTTAACACAAATTCAAGATATTTATATGAAAATAAAAATTTTAGCTGGAACTTTAGGATTTTCTGTTAAAGAAATTGAATTTAGTGATAAAACTATTTCTAATTTAGATATTTTATTTAAGAATTCAAACATGAATGAAGAAGATACTAAACAATATGAAATAGATAAAGGTAATTATGAAGAAAAAATGAATTCAGCTCAATTACAAGTTATAACAAAATCACAAGAATTAGATAATCAAATAAATTTATTATTAGATTTAAAAGAATCAGTAAAAGACAATTTAGCTGATAAAGACTTTTCTTCAATTGATAATATTTTAAAATCTTTAGATATGTTCGTTGATGCTTTAGACTTGAAAAAAATTGTTGAAAAAGCAATTAAAGATCAAAAATATACTAAAGAACAAAAGAAAGCAGTAGAGGAAAATGAAGACGAAGATAATGGTGACACTGATGATTTTTCTTCATTAAATGACATTGTTTCCGAAGGTGAAATGCTTCATGTAAAAAAGGAAGAAAAAAAAGAAAAAGAGGAGCCTAAAAAAGAGGAAGCTACTCCAATAGTTCCTGAGGATTTAAATATTTCTGAGCCAAAGGAACCTGAAACTCAAGAAGTACCTGTTATTCCAAATGGTAAAAAAGTACTAAGTATTTCTAATTTAAATCCTAGTATTAATTCTATTCTTCATCCTGTCCAAAAGCCAGTTGTTGAAGATAATGTGGAAACTTTTGCTCCAGGATCACCTACACCTCCTGTAACAGATGATACATCTGCACCAGCTTTTGATCCTTTACCAAATAGTTCTTCATATGCTATCGGTGATACTGTAACATTAAATGCTAATGAATAAATTAAAGGAGGAGATATAAATGAATTTAGAGAAAGATAAAATTATATTATTAGAAGATAATACGAAATATGTTATTACAAATCAAACAGAATATAATGGCAAAAAATATTATTTAGTAATGGGAGTTAATTCTGAAGAAACAACTATTACTAATGAGATTGCTATTTTAGAAAGTACTGAATCTGGTGATGATATATATGTTGATAAAATAACTGATCCAGAACTTATTAAAATTTTAGTACCACTTTTAAAAGACGAAAACAAGTAAAATATTTACTTGCTTTTTTATTTTATAAAGCCATTTTGAATTACTTTATTTTCATTTTGAGTAATAAATACTTTAGTATCTATACTTTTTAAAAGAGCTATTAATTCCTTTTGTCTTTTGCAATTAATTTCTATATAAAGTAATTTTTTATTATTGTCTAAATTAATTACAGAAGGAGCGAAATTATTTTTTTTAAGTTTATCTAAATGACTTTTATTAAATTTATTAATTACTGCCCATATTGAACATGTTCCATAATGAAATTTATTAGAAAAATAAGTACCTAATAAAGTCCCAAAAGCATAACCTAATGCATAAAAAATAGCTATCAAAATAGATGAATTGGCTGTAAGAGATAATTTAGCAGCAGCAAACCAAATTAAAACTTCGATAAAAGCAATAATGGTTGCCAAAATAATTTTATTTCTAACTATGAAAATCATTCTAAAAGTGCCCATAGTTACATCAATTATTCTTGCAAAAAATATTTTTATACAAAGTGGAATAAAAGGCATAATTATCACCATTTATAGTATGGCAAAAATTTTTAAAAATAAAATAAAGATTGGAAATTTTACATTTTTCCAATCTTTTCAATATAATAATCATATAATTCGCTAAATCTATTAAAGTGAACAATTTCTCTTTGTCTTAAAAATAAAAGTGGACCAATAACTGCTTCATCCTCTGCTAAGTTAATTAAATTTTCATATACTGATCTGGCTTTTTGTTCAGCAGCCATGTCTTCTGATAAATCTGTTATAACATCACCAGTGGAAGCAAAATAATCTACTGTAAATGAATTACCTGAAGCATCTACTGGATAAACAGCGTTTTTATGATCAGCATAATAAGATTCTAAACCAGCCGCTTTTAATTCTTCAATAGTTGCTCCCTCAGTTAATTGATGAAACATTGTGGCAATCATTTCACAATGACCAAGTTCTTCACAAGCTATATCATTAAGTAGGGCTTTCCCTTTTTCATCAGGCATTGTAAATTTTTGGGAAAAATATCTTAATGCTGCTCCTAATTCACCAGCATATCCGCCAAGTTGTGTAATTATATATTTAGCCATTTTTAAATCTTTTTTAGTTATATTTATTGGATAATTTAATTTTTTCATATATTTATACATTTAAATTACCTCCACTTCTATCCCATGGCCATGGATTTTTTACCCATTCAAAAGTTGAATAATTACTATCATTTAGATTTAAAGGTCCATATTGTCTTTCATATTCACTAACTATTTTATTATATTCTTCAGTATATTCTTTAAATTTTCGATAAATTTTTTCATCATCTTTATGGACATCTAAATATAATGATAAGTCTGTTATAGCAAAATCAAGTTCATAAATTTTTAACAATAATCTATCTTTTGCTGTTTTAGGTACTAGAGTTTGAACCATATTATCTTTGTAATAATCATAGCTGTTTTTAAACATGTTTCCTTTTTGAAAGCCAGTTTTTAAATCAAATAACATATTGTTACTTTCGGTTGGTCTAACTAAACCAAATAAATTTAAATCGATATTATAGTTATCATAATTATCATAATTTTTATAATCTATAAAATCATTATTTTCAAATAACATTTTTTCCCTCCCAAATTATTATACGGGCGAAAAAATTAAATGCTTGAACTTTTTGCCTATAAATTTTAAATTTTAATTCTATTTATTATAAAAATGTGATAAAATTAATTTGAAGGGATAGATAAATATGAGTTCTACTAAATCTAAAAAAAATGTGAAAAAAAATTCTACTAAAAATTATTTTATTGCTTTTTTAATTATTATATTGGCAATATTATTAACCGTTTATATTTTTCAATGGTTTAAAGTTTATGAGAAAAAAGAGATGCCAAGTCCCCTAACAGGTTTTTGTAATGAACTTCAATATAATGAACTTGAAAATTCTTTAGTAGAAACTCCAAATACATATTTTATATATATTAGTTATACCGATAATAAAGATGCTTATAGATTAGAAAAACAAGTTAAAAGAATAATCGTTGATAATGAATTGCAAAATAAAATATATTATTTAAATGTTACTCATGAGAAAAACAATGATAATTTTATAAATGATTTAAATGCAAAATTAAAATTAAATGATCAGAAAGTCGAGCAAATACCTACTATAATATATTATAATAATGGTACGGTTGAAGAAATCATTGATAGTCAAAATAAAATGTTTAATTCCAATGATTTTAAAAAGTTAATAAAAAAATATAGGGTAGAACAATAAAAAACTATTTTAAATAATAGTTTTTTTAAAGGAGAAAAATAATGATAAATATTGTACTATTTGAACCAGAAATACCTGGTAATACTGGTAATATTATGAGAACATGTGCAGCAACTAAAACTAAACTTCATTTAATTGAACCTTTAGGTTTTTCTTTAAATGAAAAATATTTAAAAAGAAGTGGGGTAAATTACTTAGATTATTGTGATATGACTGTATATGAAGATATAGATGACTTTTATTCTAAAAATAAGGGTGAGTTTTATTATTTTACGAGATATTCGACTAATACTTATACTGACTTTGATTTTTCTGATATAAACCAAAATATTTATTTAATATTTGGTAAAGAATCTACCGGAATTCCGAAAGAAATTTTACAAAAAAATAAAGATAAATGTATGCGTATTCCTATGGGTGAAAATGTCCGAGCTTTAAATTTATCTAATAGTGTTGCTGTTGCAGTTTATGAAGTTTTAAGACAACAGAATTTTAATAATTTATACACCTATGATACATTTAAAGGTAAAGATTATTTAGAATAAAAAAACTGCTTTAAGCAGCATTAGATAATTCTTGAGCATTATCATTTTCGACTTCAGCAACTTTTATGGCATTAGTTGGACATGTTTCAATCGCACTTGCTAAAGTTGGATCAACATTATTTACATCTTCGTTTTTGGCAACTGATAAACCATCACTATCAAATTCAAAATGATTTTCATCAATAGTCACACAAGCGCCACAGCCAATGCATAAAGTTTTATCAACAATTATTTTTTTCATCATAATCACCTAATTAAATTATACCTAAAATAAGTAAAAAAAACAACATAACTTTAAAATTTATAGAAAATATGTTACTATAATGATAGGAGTTGACTAATGTATGAAATCAAGAATGGAAAGATATTATGAAAATGATGAAGCTAATACTAGAAGTCACAGAAATAAAGAACTTTACAAAAAAGTACATGAAAGTGAAATAAATCAATTTAATGTTAATTCTAATGAATCAGTTATTGGTGAAAGTTCTAAAAATATTGATGTTGATAATTTAAGACAAATTTTAGATAAAAAATATCGTGAAAGTCCAAAGCGTAAATCAATTTCTCTTGATATTGCTGATAAAAAACCACAAATTGAAGAAATCAAAGATGAAGATAAGGATTATGATATAAATGTTATTTTAGAAAAAGCTCGTCAACAAAAACAAACAGACTATAATGAAGAAAGATTAAAAAAAATTAGAGATACGCAATTTGATATATTAAAAGGTTTAAACCTAAAAAAAGAAGAAAATGAAGAAGACGAAGAGCCAAATGATGAAGAAAAAAAATTGATGACTTTAATTAATACTATAACTAGTAATGAACTAGCAAATGAAAATAATTCATCTAATCCTTTAGATTTATTAGAGGATTTAAAAGGTAATGATGATACTAAAGTTTTGCCAAGTGAAGAGATTACTAAAACATTAGAAGTTAAAAATAGTGAAGATATTAAAAAAATTGGCGAAGAAAACAAAATAATTAATTCTGCCCAAAAAGAAAAGGAAAAATCTAAAGAATTAGAAAATTCATTCTTTACTGATTCCATTAAATTAAGTAAAAAGGATTTTGAAGATTTTGAAGATTTCGATGATTTAAAATCTGAAGGTAAAAAAAGTATTTGGAAAACTATCTTAATTATTTTTATAGCAATTATTATTGTTTTAGGAATATTAATATTAGTTGATAAATTATTATCTTTGGGATTAGTTAATAAATTAATTAAAATTTTAAGTTAATTATAATTAACTTTTTTTTTGCATAAAATTTGTTATGAGAAAGATCAAATTGAAAAAAAAATATAAATTAAAAATAATGCCTAAAGTAGGAATTATAGTTTTTATAATTATGTTTTTTTCAATTTTTATGTATGTAAATTATATAAATAAAATGACTAAAAATATTGAAACAATTTTAGATAAAAAAATTAATACACTAAATAATAATTTAGTTAATAATGTCGTGAGTATAAAAAGCTTACAATATATTGATATAAATGATTTAATTATAATTAATAAAAATAAAAATGATGAAGTAATTTATGTTGATTTTAATTTAAAAAATAGTTACAAAATGTTAAGAAAATTAACAGTGAATTTTGAAAATAAATTAGTTAAAGCAGATTTGTCTTTTCTAAAAGTCAAGGATAAAGAATTAAAAAAAATGGGGGATATGCTTTATTTAGATGTTCCATTAGGCAGTTTATTTTCTAATTATTATACATCATCTTTTGGTCCTAAAATTCCTGTAATTATAAATTTTAATAATAGTTTATCTAGTAATTTAAGCGTCGATGTAAAGAATTACGGCATAAATAATTGTTTAATTAAAGTTTATCTTAATTTTGATATTTATGAAGATGTCTACATTCCTGCCTCCAAAAAAACAATAAAAAAACAAGCTAAAGTATTAATAGGAAGTAAAATAATTCAAGGAAATGTCCCAGATATATATGGCGGAAGCCTAACTAAACAATCGACAATTTTAAGTAGTACAACTTAACATTTTATGATATAATTAACAAGAATAGGAGTATATATGAATTTCATAAGCGAAAAGTTTGAAAAAGCTATTACATCTTATATTAATTATATTAATAATGGACAAAGACCATCTGTTTTTTGTTATGATGTAAATGTTATAAATACTTTAGTTTTAATTTATGGTTCATCAGAGATAATTCAACCATTCCAAACAAAAAATGAAAATGAATTTAAAAAAAATATTATGAAATATGGAATAACTGAAGATGAATATAATAGCTTTATTACTAATTTTAATAATATACCAACCGAAGCGGTAAGAAGTAATATATATCCTGATATTCAAAAATTATTATTTTCGATGATTCAAAAAAGAAATCAACAACAAAAATTTACGGAAGAAGAAATTAAAGATATTAATAATACTTTATATATTAGTAGTAATGAAAATATAAATTTTTCTTCTTTTGTTCAAAGATATTTTGATAGTTTTGTAGATGAAGATTATAATCTAGGATTAAAAAGACAACCTAATAAAGTTTATTTGTCTTCTGATAGAGTTTCTTATTTGCCCGATAATGCCTACATAAATCAAGGATTTAATCCGGAGAGTGTTAGAAACTTAGATGATGATCAACTTTCACTATTTAATGAACAAATAAAAAGAGAAGAACAAAAAAATTCTGATGATGTTGATGGCGGAATAGGAAGAGTATTATCAAAACTTCCACCTGCTGTTCGAAATGGTAGTGGTTTTGTTGATGCATTGTTATTAACGGGAACTATTGCAATACTAGTTTTAATAATTTTTGTAGTTTATTTAATATTTAGATAGGGTGGTTAATTTGAAAAAGATTATATTGGAAAATAATGAATATGAACTCATTAAAAATGAAAAAGATGGTTTTGTTTTAGAAGAATTAGAAAATCGTTATACTTCATATTTTGAAGATTATGATTATATATTAGGCGATTGGGCTTATGGAAAGTTGCGATTAAAAGGATTTAATGAAAAAAATAATAAAAATTACAAAAAAATAAATGATTATCAAAATATTGAGCAATATATAAAAGACTACTGTGCATATGGATGTAAATATTTTATAATAAAAAAAACAAAAGATTGTAAAAAAGAATAAATATGATATAATTATTTTAGAATAGAGGAGTGTTCTTATGGCAAATATTAATGTTAAATTAGCAGATGGAACGGAAAAACAAGCAGAATTATTGCGTAAAATTACTTTAAATAATAAAGAATATGCTTTATATACTTTAAATGAAACAACTAACAATGGTTTAATAAAAATATATGCCTCAGAAATTATAAATAACAATAATATAATAACTTATAATAACATAGCAACTGATGAAGAGTGGAATCAAATTAAGGATGAAATGCGAAAAATTATTAGTGGAGAGGGTGTAAATTAGTATGGATACAATTTCTATTAATGGAAGTAGAGTTATTGCTATAACTTTAGACCAAAAAGAACATCTTGCTGACAAAAATTTAAGTGTAAGTGCACCTACTCAATCTCAAAATATGGAAGGAATTAGTGAAATTGGTACTTTAGATACTGATGCTCCTGCTTCTTTAAATGGATTACAGGGAAATCAATCACCAACCTTTAGCAGTTTCATAGATGAGACTCCAAAAACAGAACCTGTCATTAATAATCCTAGTGTAACCCCATCAGCTGAGAACAATTTAGGAACTACATCAACTATGTCCCCAAAAGTTGAAGATCCTATCATTAATAACCCTAGTGTAATACCACCAGCTGAGAATACTATAAGTGCTGTTCCAAATTTACCACCTAAAGTTGATGATAACCCTGCAGCAAATCAAATTCCCATAATACCTGATGTAAATACACCAACTAATAATATTAGTCCTTTTGCAGCAGAAACTGCACCTCAGTCTACTTTAAATAATGAACCGATTATTAATGTTACAAGTAATCCAGGACAAAATGCAACACCTAGTGGTTCTACTTTAGATGAAATAGACAGACAAATTAAAATTATAACTAATTGTCAAAGATCATTTGATGATTCTTGTGCTTTTTTACTTTCAATGTATGATGAAGAAAAGAAAAAAATCCAAAATGATCAATTTAATAAATCAGCTTAAGTATAATACTTAAGCTTTTTTCATACAATTATATGAGTGATTATATGAAAAATTTATTTGAATTTTACTATAATTTATATGATATAGAATTTAAAGAAAATAATGATATTATAACTTTTAATTATAATTTTGCTGATTATTTTTTTGTACCACTTAATCGCCCTAAAGAGGATTTGCAGTTAATTTATGATATTTCTTTAGAACTTCTCAGTAGAAATATACCTTGTCATTCATTAATATTAAACAAAGATAATAATCTAATCACAAATTATAATAATAAAGATTATATTCTTTTTAAAACTAATGAAAAATATAGCGAAGAAATAAGTTTATTTAATATAGATAAAGAAATAAGCAAACTTATACTAAATGATAACAATAGTAAATTATATCGTAATAATTGGGGTAAGTTATGGGAAGAAAAAGTTGATTACTTTGAGTATCAAATGTCTAAATTAAGTAAAGATAAAAAAATTGTTTTGAATAGTTTTAGTTATTATTTAGGTTTAGCTGAAAATGCTATTTCTTACGCTAATGAAAGTTATAAACAATTTTATAATAATGAAAAATTAACTTTATCTCATAAACGAATATTTTCACCTAATTATGCTTTAAATTATTATAATCCTCTATCTTTTATATTTGATTATATTTCAAGAGATATAGGGGAATATATAAAGGCATCATATTTTAATAATGATTTATCTATTAATGAAATTGAAATATATATAAATAAAAAAAATTTTTCTAATTTTGAAGCAAATATGCTAATTGCTAGACTTCTTTATCCTTCTTATTATTTTGATATATATGAAAAAGTAATGAATAATAATGAAGATGAAACTAAATTATTAAAAATTATCGAAAAAGCCGATGATTATGAAAATTTTTTAAATAAAATTTATCATTTATTAATTAAAAAAAATCCCCTACTAAAAGTAGATTGGATTTTTAAAGATCAACAGTAATTACATCTTTTACTTCGGGAACTTCTTCCTGAATTTGTGCTAAAATTCCATATTTTATTGTATCATCTCTAAAAGCACAATGAAGACAAGCACCAGTTAATTTGATATATACATAATTATCCTCGTATTTAATAAACTCAACATCGCCACCCTCACTATTTAAATAAGGTTTTAAATCATTAATTATTTTTTTTATCTTTTCTTCCATTTTTATATCATTCCTTCTGTGTAAAATTATTATATCACGTATAATACTGATTAGTAAATGGATGAAGTTGCAAATCATTTATTTACTAGTATAATATTATTA
>CANRDL010000042.1 GCA_947629405.1 uncultured Bacilli bacterium | reverse complement strand
GAATTTCCAAGTCTTCCTTTAGTTTGCCCTTCAAATTGAGGATTAGGATGTTTACAAGAAATAATCATTGTTAGACCTTCTTTAACATCTTCTCCAGTTAATGATTCATCTTTTTCTTTTAATATATTGTTTTTTCTAGCATAACTATTTATAACTCTTGTTAAAGCTCTCTTAACTCCTTCTTCGTGAGTTCCACCATCATGAGTATTAATGTTATTAACAAAAGAATAAATATTTTCATTATAGCCAGTATTATATTGCATTGCTACTTCAAACATAACACCATCATCTTCACCTTCTAAGTGAATAATGTCTTCATGAATTGGTGTTTTTCCCTGATTTATAAATTTAACATATTCAGAAATTCCACCTTCATATAAGAAAGTTTCTCCTGTAGTGTCTTCTTCGTCTCTATCATCTCTTAAAGTAATTTTTAATCCTCTATTTAAAAATGCTAGTTCTCTAACACGAGTCATTAAGGTATTATAATCATATATATCTGTATCGAATATTTCCGGATCAGGTTTAAATGTGACATAAGTTCCAGTTCGATTAGGTTCACAAGTTCCAATTTCTTTTAAAGGTTCAACTGTATGTCCACCATTTTCAAAACGAATAAAATATATTTTTCCATTTTTATAAACTTTTACTTCAACCCATTTTGATAAGGCATTTACAACTGATGCTCCTACTCCATGAAGTCCGCCAGATACTTTATATCCACCGCCACCGAATTTACCTCCAGCATGTAATACAGTATAAACAGTTTCAACGGTACTTTTTTTAGTCTTAGGATGAATATCAACCGGTATTCCTCTACCATCGTCTTTTACGGTAATACTATTGCCTTTATTTATAACAATTTCTATATTTTCACAATAGCCGGCTAAAGCCTCATCAATTGAGTTATCAACAATTTCCCACACTAAATGATGTAGTCCTTTAACATCAGTTGTCCCAATATACATACCTGGTCTTTTTCTTACAGCTTCAAGTCCTTCTAATACTTGAATATCTGATGAATCATAATGTTCATTTGTTTTTTCATTTTTCATAAATTTCTTCCTCCACTTCATTGTCTGTTATTTTAAATATTTTACTATTTTTTAATATTTTTTTATTTATATTTTTAATATTAGTAGTAGTTATAAAAATTTGAATATCTTTATTTAATAATTTTATAATATTATTTATTTTACTATCATCTAAAGAACTATTCAGATCATCTAATATTAATATGGGATATTCTCCTTTTATATCTTTAAATATTTCAATTTCGGATAGTTTAAAAGAAATAATGGCATTTTTTTGTTGACCCTCTGAGCCATAATCTTTTAAATTATCTTCATTTAAAAGAAAAATTAAATCATCATGATGTATTCCAAATTGAGTTATTCCTAAAGATAAATCTTTTTCATATAAACTATTATACTTTTTTAATAATTCATCTTTGGTTAAATTATTATAAGAAGAATCATATTCAACAACTAATCCTTTAATTTTCGTAATTTTTTCATAAATAGTAGAAATCTTTTCATTTATTTTTTTAATAAATTTATCTCTTTCTTTATTTATTTTAATTCCCAAATCAACTAGTTGTTCTGTTAAAATATTCAAATATTCTTTTGAAGAAAAACTATTTAAATATAAAGTTTTTAAATAAGAATTTCGCTGTTTTAAAACTTTATTGTAACTATTTAACAATTTTAAATAAGTATTATTAAGTTGAGATATTTCAATATCTAATAATTTTCTTCTATAACTTGGTGAATTTTTAATAATTTTTAAATCATCAGGATTAAATAATATAATGTTAATATTAGATATATAATCGCTCAGTTTTTCTTGTTTTTTGTTATTTACTTTTACTTTTTTCCCTACATTAGATATTACAACTTGATAATTATTTTTTGATTTAGTTAAAATAGTTCCTTCAATTTTGGTACTAATTTCATCTTTTTTAATTATAATTTGTTCATTACTCCCTCTAAATGATTTAGTTAATCCTAAAACATAAATACTTTCAATTAAATTTGTTTTTCCTACACCATTATTTCCAATAATAATATTAGTACTTTTTAAAAAATTTAATTTAAGATTAGAATAATTACGAAAATTTGTTAATTTTAAATCTAGTATTTGCATTTTTTAGCCTCTTTTTCGCCTTATAATTAAAATAATAGGTATATTAGTACCCCTATATACCTATTAAAATTATATCATAAAATAGTCATTAATTAAAGATTTTTATCAATTTTTCTTTTTCTTAATACTGATTCAAGACGAGTAGCTCTTAATATTTGATTATCTATTATTCCATAAGATAATTTTAAATTTAAAAAATTATTATTTTTAAATTCAATTTTTATATTATTTCCATCTCTGTAATATTTTTCAATATAGTTTAATCTAATCCAGAAACAATTTTCTGTATTCCTGGAAGATGCTGTAGGAAAAAATATCATTTCATTGGATTCTTCTACTATAATTGGTGCTTTATGAGATACTCCAATTAAATTTTGAGTACCTTTTTTTCTTCCACTTAATGTGCTGCCAAAATATTGGCAACTATCCTCCATTATAGTATTAACCGACTTAGAAACAATAAATTCATCATTTAATTCAATTACTTTTGATGTATTTTTAGTAATTGGACAAACGGCAATTGTCTCATTATTAATTTCATAACTCATTGTTTTTCTCCTTTCTAAAAAAATTTAAAATTTATTAAATCACATAGAAATGAAAAAAAATGTCGGATTTTAAAAAAACATACTTTTTAGTATGTTTTTATCAGACTGTTGACAAAGTCAATGGTCTTTTCTTTTATTGAAAAAAAGTATATAATGAATATGCGAGATAAAACTTTA
>CANRDL010000041.1 GCA_947629405.1 uncultured Bacilli bacterium | reverse complement strand
TTATCTCGCATATTCATTATATACTTTTTTTCAATAAAAGAAAAGACCATTGACTTTGTCAACAGTCTGAAAAAAATTAAGTTATTAAAACTTAATTTTTTTATATTTGGTAATATATTTTCTTAACATATCAAATGGTAAAACAGTTAAAGCTAAAAGTAATACAGTAATAAATTCAATTACATTAATACCATAAGTTCTAAATAATTCTCCTCCAAAATATATGAGATAAACTTGGACTAAAAATATTAAAGAAAAAATTATTACAAATACTTTGTTATCTTTGAGATGAGAAAAAATATTAATTCTTTCTGTTCTAGCATTAAATGCATTAAATATTCCAATAAAAATAAATAATGAAAAATAAGCAGTAAGAAGATATTTATAATTTTCTCCAGTTCTAATTATTTCTTTAAAAAAAGGTAATTTTAAAAATAAAATACATAATAATGAAGAATATAATCCCGTAAATAATATTTCTTGATACATATATTTATTAATAATTGGTTCATCCTTTTTTTTCGGATTTTCATACATATAATCTTTAAGAGGCGCTTCATATGAGAAAGCTATTCCAGCTAAAGTATCCATAATCATATTAATCCATAACATTTGCATAATTGTTATCGGAGTATTTATGCCAATAAAAGGCCCAATTATCGACATAATTAAAGCACACATATTAACAGTTAGTTGAAATATAATAAACTTTCTAATGCTTTTAAAAATGGTTCTACCAAAAAGAATAGCTTTACTTATAGATAAAAAATTATCGTCTAAAATTACAATATCAGAAGCCTCTTTGGCAACTTCGGTACCACTTCCCATTGCAAAACCTACATCACACTTTTTTAGCGCTGGTGCATCGTTCACACCATCCCCAGTCATTCCTACAACTAAATTAAGATCTTGAGCAATTTTTACAAGCCGTGATTTATCAGATGGCATTGCTCGTGAAATTACTTTAATTTTAGGAAATATTCTTTTTAATTCAATATCTGATAATTTATTTAATTCTTCACTATCTAAAACAATATCATTATCTTTAAGTAAATTAGCCTCTCTTGCTATTGATAATGCAGTATCAGTGGCATCACCCGTAATCATAATGGTTTGAATGCCGGCCTTTTTTACTAAATCAATACCAATTATGGCATCTTGTTTGATTTCATCTTTAATAACTAAAAACCCAAGATAAGACATTTTATTATTTTCTAAGATGGCTAGGGAAATAACCCTTATGCCTTTTTTGGTATATAAACTTATATTATCTAACACATTATCCTTATTATTAAATAAAGATTTTTTACCATATTTATCATAATAATAAACACACTTAGGCAATATCTTTTCTGTTGCCCCTTTTATAAAAGTTAATTTAGAATTATTAATTTTAACCGTGCAACTTGAATATTTATTTTTAGAATTAAATGGCGTAGTTTCTAAAATTTGATATTTAATTTTAGGTTTAGTTCCTACAAAATTTAAAATAGCCTGGTCGGTAATATTTCCCCCAATAACATTGCCAAATTCATCAAAATCAGATTCATTGTTATATATTGTTGAAAATTTAACAAGTTTATATAAATCGGAATAATTTTTTAAATTCTCTAGCTTTTTATAACTTTCTAGAAAAGGAGTTACATAACCTATTACCTCCAATTTTCCCTTAGTAATCGTACCCGTTTTATCTGAAAGTAAGACATTTAATGAACCAGCGGTTTCTATTCCCACCATCTTGCGTACTAATACATTGTTTTTTAACATTTTTTTTACATTAGATGATAAAACTAAAGTTATCATCATAGGAAGACCTTCTGGTACAGCAACAACAATAACAGTAACACATAATGTTAAAGCATATATTAAATAATTCATCATTAAAGGAAGATTAGTTATAGTTTCTTTGATTTTAATTAAATCAAAATTATTTTTTAAAAATATTTCAGAAAATAAATAAGATATTGTAACAAGTATGGCACCAATATAACCTATTTTACTAATAATTTTAGCAAGTTGTCTTAAGCGTAGTTTTAATGGGCTATCCGGTGATTTTTCTTGTAATTCATTAAATACTTGGCCATAAATCGTATTTAAACCTACTTTTAGCACCTTTAAAGTTGCTGAGCCACTAAATATTACACTACCTCTTAAACATGTATCATTTAATGATTTAGTAACTTCTTTTGATTCCCCATTAATAGCAGATTCATCAACCGAAACCTCACCTTGAATAATTATACCATCCGCAGGAACTTTATCACCTGATAAAAGAATAATAATATCACCAACTACGACATCATCAATATTCACTATTTTTTTAACACCATTTCTTAATACTTTACATTTTATTTTTGAAGATTCTTCTTGTAATTTTATAAAAGCTTTTTCCGATCCATATTCTGAAATGCTGGATATAAATGAGGCTAAAAATATAGCAATTAAAATACCTAAAGTTTCATACCAATCAAAATCTTTAAATAAAAATACTACTTTTATTGCTAAAGCTACTAATAAAATTTTAATTATTGGATCTCCTAATGATTCAATTAATAATTTAAAAAAACTATTTTTCTTTTTAGATTTTAATAAATTAGATCCATACTTTTTCCTTGATTCGATTACTTCTTTATCCGTTAGTCCATTGTACATTATAACTTGTCCTCCCAAAAAAATATATGCACAATAATAAAATTTTAGTCATAAAAAAACCTATAAATTAAATTTATAGGTAAATTAAAGCAAAAAAAAATTGGCAACTACCTATTTTCGCTTACACTATCGTCGGCGTACTAGTGCTTAACTTCTCTGTTCGGGATGGTAAGAGGTGTACCCACTAGGCTATCGTCACCAATAAAGGATTTTGTCCTTTAAAAACAAGATAATGCGACTCATCAACTAATGTTGATTAAATCCTCGATCTATTAGTAATAGTCAGCTCAATGTATCATTACACTTCCACCTCTATCCTATCAACCTCGTAGTCTACAAGGGATCTTACTTATAAAAATGGGAAAATTCATCTTGGAGGAGGCTTCCCGCTTAGATGCTTTCAGCGGTTATCCCGTCCATACATAGCTACTCT
>CANRDL010000040.1 GCA_947629405.1 uncultured Bacilli bacterium | reverse complement strand
TTAATTTAAAATTTAAAGAAAATGATAAATCTTTAAATGAAATAATAACTAATGTATTAAAAATAGAATTAGAAAAACAATATACGACTTGCAATAATTTTAATAAGAAAATATCAAAGGCGCCTGCTCATTATTCCCAAAGTGAAAGGAGTATGAACTAAGACTTATGAATAATAGTTTTAGTGTAGGACTATATATAAGATTATCAAGGGATGATGGAAATGTTGAATCGGATAGTATAGTTAGTCAAAGAAGTTTACTTAATCAATATGTAAAAGAAAATAATTATAATGTTATAGATGAGTATGTTGATGATGGTTTTACGGGAACTAATTTTGATAGACCAGCTTTTAAAAGAATGATTAAAGATATTAAACTTGGTAAAATAAATATGATTATCACTAAAGATATGTCAAGATTAGGTAGAGATTATATCGGTACCGGGGAATTAATAGAAAAATACTTTCCCAATAATAATATAAGATATATTGCTATTAATGATGGTATAGATACATTCATAGATAATACCAATAATGATATAGCACCCTTTAAGGCAATAATGAATGATATGTATGCTAAAGATATTTCAAAAAAAGTTAAGACTAGTTTGCATTCAAGAATGAAAGATGGTTTATATGTATCAGGAAGATGTCCTTTTGGCTATACGAAAGATCCCAATAACAAAAATCATTTAATAATAAATGATGAACAGGCAGATACTGTTAGATTAATATTTGATTTAGCCCTTCAGGGGAGGACATATCACTTTATAGCACAAGAACTTACCAAAAGAAAAATTAAAACACCGGCTTCCTATTACAATTATATATGGAATAAAAAATGTATATCTCAAAAATATGGAGTATGGGTTGATACGACAGTTAAAACAATTTTAACTAATCAAATCTATGTAGGAGATTCAGTTCAAGGAAAAACTAAAAAAATTAATTATAAATTAAAAAAGACAATTAAAAATGATCCTAAAGATTATATAATTGTTGAAAATACTCATGAAGCAATAATAGATAGAGATACTTTTAATCATGTGCAAGATTTACTACCTAAAAATGTAAAAAGACCAGAAAAGAAAAGATTTTATTTATTAGATGGACTTTTATATTGTGGGGATTGTAAACATCGTATAACAATAAGATATCAAAATAAAACAGGTAGAAGTTATACTACTTGTGATTATTATAGAACTTATTATAAATATCATGTTTGTACAACTCATACAAATAATTATCAATTACTTGAAAAAGTTATTTTAGATAATATTAGAGATGTTTGTAAAAAATTCCTTGATAAAAATAAAATAAAAGATTTTATAGGAAATATAAGTTTTTCTGATAATAGTTTAATAATTAAAAAGCAAATAGAAAGTCTAGAACTTTTAAACAAGAAATTAACAGAAAATATAGATAAAGCTTACATGGATAGGTTAAAAGGTATTATTGATGAAGACCAATATTTAAGAGTTAGGGAAAATATAAAAAAGGAAATAGAAAATAATAAGTCAAACATTGATACTCTTAAAAACGAACAAATAATTTCCAACAAAATAGATAATAAAAAAATAGAAAAATATATTAATGAGTTTTTATCAATAGATAAATTATCACGAGAATTAATAATAAATTTAGTTGAAAAAATCTATATTTACCAGGATAAGAGAATAGATATTATATTTACGTTTCAAAATACTAAATAAAAAAATTATTGTAGATAAAGTTTTTATCGAAAAATATTTGAATTAATAATTAATTTTAAACAAACCCATCTTTTTATATGTTACAATAGTTTTAGAGAATGTAATAAGCAAGAGGTGTAATTATGTTAAAAAAAATATTAGTATATGGCGATTCTAATACTTGGGGAGATAATTTTATAACAGGTAAAAGAATTGCTGATGATAAACAGTGGGTTAATATTTTAAGAAAAAAGTATAATCAAAAATATTTATTTTTCCAAGAAGGCTTACCAGGCCGTTTGGCGGGAAATGATGAAAAAATTAAACGATATAAAAATGGAAAGGAGACATTTATTTCAACATTTAGAACTAATGCTCCAGTTGATATAATTATTATTTCTTTAGGAACTAATGATTTACAATTAAAATATAATAAAACTAGTAAAAAAATAATTAATGACTTACTTTGGTATAAAGAAACAATAGAAGAAAGTTTTAATGATATTGAAGATAGAAAAAAATATTTTAATAATAAAATGCCCAAGATAATATATATTCTACCAATTAATTTTGATTATAAAGTAAATGCCAAAGAAATATTTAATGATGAATGTGAAATAAAACGTCAAGAAATAATTAAATATTTTAAAGATCAAAGAATTAAGGCAATAACATCTAATAATATGAATTTATTTGAAGATGGAATTCATTTAAATAATAATGGACATGAAACAATGGCCTCTTTGGTAGATAAGGAGTTACAAAAATATGAATAAACTAGAAAATCTAAAAGAACTGCGAAATAAAGTTAATTTAATTGTAAAAAATGTTGATAACTATCCTAAAGATGAAATAAATGTTGTAGTTGCAAATCATAACTGTTTAATGGATATATTTTATTTGCCAATGTCTTTACCAAAAGAAATAGTAAGTTTAATAAGTGCTCGCTTAATATTTAAAAATGAACAAGAAAGAAAAGATATTGTGAATAAATATTTGTATGCCATGCCGGTGGAAGCCCATGGTGGTCCAGCATACACTAATATGTGTTTAGCTCAAGCGTTAGAATTTTTATTAAATAAAAAAAGTGTTTCTATATTTCCAGAAGGTGCTTATGTTTATGACAAAAAAATTTTTAGAGGACACACAGGTGCTAGTAGATTAGTCTATAATGCTAGAAATAATCAGCAACATGTTAATTTAGTACCGGTAAGTATTTATGTTTCTAGAATTGATGATTTAGATAATTATAATAAAATAGGCGACGATGTTGAAATTACCATTTTGCCACCAATAGATTATGAAGAATTATATTATAATTATAAATGGGCCCAAAATAAAGAAGAAAAAAATATTTTTTTACATCAACCTATTGATATTGCTATGGAACAAATTGCTAATAATTTAGATATTCCTTATGAAAATAATTACATAAAATTAAGGAATAAAGGAAATGTAATTTTTAGTGATGGTTCCTTAATTGATACTCAAATTGCTCAACAAACTAAATATGTTAATAGATATAATGAAGAACTAAATGACCAAAAGGCAAAATTATTAAAAATTATGAAATAATAAAAAATATTTTATCATCCTATTAAGAAAGAAAAATTGATAATATTAAAAAAATCAATTTTAAAATACTACATAAAAAATGTATCAGGGATAAATTTTTTATGAGGTATAATGAGTAATGTATATATAAATTAATATAAAATACAGTATAGATTTAAGTAGATTATAATAAGTGTAATAATTCTAAAAAAAATAAGAGTTATTACGGCTGAACGTAATAATTTTACAAAAATATAAAAATAATATATAATGTAAAGAGAGGTGATTACATGCTTTTAAGAGAAGATTACTTATCTAAAATAAGAGGATTTTATGATTCAGATTTAATTAAAATATTAGTAGGTAT
>CANRDL010000039.1 GCA_947629405.1 uncultured Bacilli bacterium | reverse complement strand
TTATTATATTACAAATCAACACATTATTTCTAAATTTTTAAAAATTTAGAAATCTCGTGTCTTTTTGTAGTGTCTATGATATCACAAAAATTTATTATTGACAAATCTTAGAATGTCATTTTACAATTTTAACTGCAAATAAAACTATAAACATGATATAATTCTACTAGGTGATTATAAAATGAATAAATATAGAAAGGGTCAGAGTGTTGAAGGAATAGTAACCGGTATTGAAAATTATGGTATATTTGTAAATTTTGCTGATGGCTATACTGGTTTAATTCATATTTCCGAAATATCTAATGATTATGTTAAAAATATTAATGATTATGTCTCAGTAAATGAAAAAATTAAAGCGGAAATTTTAAGTGTTGATACCAAAGAAAAACATTTAAAATTATCTATTAAAAATTTATTAAATCAAAATAGTGAGATTGCTGAATCTCCAAATGGTTTTAAAATGTTAGAAAAAGCATTACCTAAATGGGTAGAAGAAAAATTAAAAGAATATAAAGAATAAAATTATATTTCTTTCATAATTTTAGAAAATTCATTTTTTAAATTATTGCTTGGATCAATTATTATTTTTAAATCTTTTATTAAATCAAGAGGGTTAGTACATTTAGGATTCCATGATTCAAAGGCATTATATTCTTCATTATCAATAATACCATATATTTTATAACAATTATTTTCTTTATACATTACAACATAATAATAATTGTTAGTTGTAAAATCAAAATCAGATTTCCCAGTATATTGAACAATTGCCCAGTTATCTTTATTATTTAACTTTATTAAAGAATTTTTATAATTTAAGATATCTTGTTCACATCCTGGGAATTTTTTTATCCATTCATTTATCACTTTATAAAAATTTTGATATGTTTTATAACGATAATAAGGATAAATATTAATCATTTTGGTATATTTTTCAATCTTTCTTAATAAATTGTCATCCCATACAAACATTTCCTCGTTATATTTTCTATGATGCGGTAAAACATTATATTTTTTATGGGCATCAGGAATATAAATATTTGATAAATTTTTCATAAATGCTCCTCTAAATTAAAAAATTATATTAATCAATTAGGTGCCTAAAGTAAGATAACTTTATAAACAATATTATTAAAATTTATTATCCCACTTAATTATTTTAGTACAATCTTGATTTAAAATTTCTAATTGTTTTTTTGTTAAATTATTTTTATTGATAATTATTCTATATACATATTTTTTTAACCAATCATCAGTAGCTATATAATATCCATCTTTTCCATATTTATTTCCCCAACTATTTTCAATTTTATATTTAGTTATTTTATTATCTATTATATTAGCTCCTGTTATTAACATAGCATGACAATTTGTAATGCCATTAGTTTTTAAAATAGAAGTTCTATCTAATTTTAAATCAATATCAAATATTTCTCCATATCTTTCTAATAAATCAATCCATATACCATCAACTCGTTTAGAAGTTGTCGAACAATAAAAACATACCGGTTCATTAGTTTTTAATTGTTTAATAATTAAATTTTGGAATTCTTTAGAAGGCAAATTTAAAACTAAATTATCGCTTTCACCACTAATTTTAGAACTTTCTTCTTCTTGATAAAGTTTATTTAATTTTATTTTTTCATCATTGTATGATACTACTTCAATATATTCATTTTTTAAGTCAATACCTATATATTTATTATAAAATTCTTTTGGTGTAATATTTTTATCTATGTGATATTGACCATTTTTATCGGTGTATTCAAAATTAAAATTTTCAGGTGGCATTCCATAGACATTAGTAATTATTTTATAGGCTTTTTCCATATATTCATTTTTTAATTCATTAACATCATTTCTTATTTGTAAATCTAAGTAAAATTTTCTTAGTAGTCTAGATAATATTTGATTAATTTCATATGTATGTGAAGAAGCAAAAGTTTCAGGAAAGGCATCTTGAGGAACAATTCCATATTTATTTACTAAATTAGCAAATTGGGTAAAAACTCCTCCATCTTTTATTCCATTTTCAAGTAAAGAGGATACATATAAATCATATAAATTTTTTTTATTTTTTTGGTAAGTAATTAATCTCTCTAATAAAATATTAAATCTTTCTAATTTATCATAGTATGATATAAAATTGCCTGATAATTCAACATCATTTAATTCACATTTTTGAATTATTTTTTCCTTAATTAAATTAATCCCAGCAAAGGCCCAACAGCGACCAGAATTTTGTTGATCTGTAACTTTATGTGTTTTGATATTTATATTAAATTCTTGATTCATTTGCGTATCTGAATCCTGAATTAAATCAACTAGTTGCACTTTATTTAATATTCTTTGCATAATTTTATTATGTTCATTATTTTTATAATTTTCTTTGTAAATATCGATATTTTCTTTTTTTAACATATTAAAAACTCCTTTTTTAATTAATTAAACTAAAAATATATTATCATAATTTAAGCCAAAATAAAACTTAAACTTTTTTTAGTTTAAGTTAAAATCATTTTTGGTGCCCAAGGCCGGACTTGAACCGGCACGAGCTTTAACACCCGCAGGATTTTAAGTCCTGTGCGTCTACCTATTCCGCCACTTGGGCAGGCACTGCTTTTCTAAACTTAATTAGACAAGCTAAATTGATTATATCGCATAGGATTCAAAAATTCAAGTGTTTTTCACTAATTTATATTGACTTTTATTTTTTATCTATGTTATAATCAACTTGTCGTTAAAAAAGCGATATATGGAGGAATACCCAAGTCTGGTTGAAGGGACTGGTCTTGAAAACCAGGAGGTCGGGTAACCGGCGCAGGGGTTCGAATCCCTTTTCCTCCGCCAGTTTTTATTTATCGCGGGATGGAGCAGTTCGGTAGCTCGTCGGGCTCATAACCCGAAGGTCGTTGGTTCAAATCCAGCTCCCGCAACCATGGTTCCGTGGTGTAGTGGTTTAACACGTCTGCCTGTCACGCAGAAGATCGCGAGTTCGATCCTCGTCGGAACCGCCATTTTTTTTGGCTCCATAGCTCAGTCGGTAGAGCAGAGGACTGAAAATCCTTGTGTCACTGGTTCAATTCCCGTTGGAGCCACCATTGACGTTCCTGTTCGAACTTTTTCGAACTTTTATATAGAGAACTTGCAAAAAGTTCTTTTTTATGTTATGATGAATATGTCAAGGAAACTTGCATAAAATAAAAAAGAGGAACATTTGAGTCGCAAGTGAATGTCGCCTCTAAGAATTTAGATTTGACACTCTATCAATGCTGATTGAGTGTCATATTTTTATTGCTATTACCAATAAGGTAAGGAGTAATAAAATGATAGCAACAAGCCGAAGGACTTTTACAATAAAAGTTCTTTTTTTCATTGTATCCCTCCTTTCTTTCTCAAGATTGGAGGCAGACACTCACATCAAATGTTCCTATAAATATTATACTATAACTGATATTATAAAACAATCGAACATTGATTAATTTTATTATTTTTCAGTAAGGTATTTTGATACACTTGTCGAAATGCCTAGGGGGTTAATTATTTTGTCAGAACCAAATAATTTAGTATAAAAATATAAAATATGATAAAATATATTTGGAAGTGATATGATGACATATGAAGCAATTATGGGTTTAATTAAAAGTAAAAAAGATGATATAGATAATGAAACTTTAAAATTTTTTTCAAACTACTTTTTTGTAGCTGTAAAAAAAGGTGTCGTTCCAGCGGAGGTAACTTTAGAAAGCTTGATAGATAATGCATTGATATTTGCTAGTAAAATAGAATTTTATGATGAAAATCATAGAATTTCAAAAGAAAATGGTAGAGATGTAAAGGGATTTAGAGATCCAGAAAGTAAAACCATATTTATTAGAAGTAATTTGGAAGAACCTTTAAGAGAAATCACTATTTATCATGAATTACATCATGCTGTTCAAACTAATCCTGAAAATAATGAAGTGGGAATTAATCAATTAAGTAATATTGGTAGGTTGATTATGGAAGCACAAACTCAATATTTTGCTGAAGAAATATATGAAGAAATGCATGGTGTAAAATTTGAAGAAAGAGAAATT
>CANRDL010000038.1 GCA_947629405.1 uncultured Bacilli bacterium | reverse complement strand
TAATATTATACTAGTAAATAAATGATTTGCAACTTCATCCATTTACTAATCAGTATTATACGTGATATAATAATAAAAGTGATGTTTATGGAAAAAAAGTTAACAAAAGAATTTATAATAAACTTATCTAAAAATAAAAAAGAACCAAAATGGATGTTAGATTTTCGTCTTAAAAGTTTTGAAGCGTTTCAAAAAATTGAAAATCCTACATATGGACCAAAGTTGGATATAGACTTTGATAAGATTGTTTACTATAAAAATTCTGGAAAAATGAGTGATAATTGGGAAAATGTAGATAAGGATATTCGAAAAACATTTTGTGATTTAGGAGTTATTGATGCCGAAAAAAAATATTTAGATGGGGTGTCTAACCAATATGAAAGTGAAGTAATTTATCATAAACAAAAAAAAGAACTAGAAGATAAAGGAATAATTTTCATGTCAACTGATGAAGCGTTAAAAAAACATGAAGAATTATTTAAAAAATATTTTAATAATTTAGTTAAATACAATGAAAATAAATATACTGCTTTAAATGGAGCTTTATGGAGTGGAGGAACATTTATTTATATTCCTAAAAACACGCATTTAGAAAGACCTTTGCAAAGTTATTTTCGTATTAACACTGCTTCTTTAGGGCAATTTGAAAGAACTATAATAATAGTTGATGATAATGCATCATTATCATATATAGAAGGTTGTACGGCTCCAACTTATTCGAAAGCATCATTACATGCTGGGGTTGTAGAAATATATGTAAATAAAAATGCAAAATGTCGATATTCAACAATTCAAAATTGGTCAACCGATGTATATAACTTAGTTACGAAACGAGCAATTATTGATGATTATGGCAAAATGGAATGGGTTGATGGAAATATTGGAAGTAAAGTTACAATGAAATATCCATCATGTATTTTAAAAGGAAATTATTCATCGGGAAATTCAATATCAATTGCTTATGCCAAAAAAGGACAGAGTCTTGATGCCGGAGCCAAAATGATTCATATAGGGAAAAATACCAAAAGTAATATTATTAGCAAATCTTTAGCATCTAATGGGGGAGTGAGTAATTATCGTGGTTGGACTAAAATTTTAAAAAGTGCTACTAACTCTCATGCTAAAGTTAAATGTGATACAATTTTACTTGATTCAATTTCTAAAAGTGATACATATCCCAAAAATATTCTTGGTAATAATTCTTCTATTTTAGAACATGAAGCAAGTGTTTCTAAAGTTAGTGCCGAAAAAATATTTTATTTAAATTCTAAAGGTATACCAGAAGATCAAGCAAAGGAACTTTTAATAATGGGCTTTATCGATGAATTTAAAAAAGAATTACCAATGGAATATGCAGTCGAGCTTAATAGATTAATGCGATAATTTTACTAAAAAAGAGTTTTTGCTCTTTTTTTATTTTTTTAATTTATTTTAAATAAATATAATTTGTAATTTTAAACTAGTATTAATATAGAAATTATCTTTTTTGTTTTTTGCAAATAATTTTTAAATAAATTATTATGCAAAAGAAAGGAGGATAATAAATTGTTAAATCAGGTAGTTTTGGTGGGAAGGCTCACTGATGATCCTAAGGTCATCATAACCGAAAAAAATAATAAAAGAACGGCAATTAATATAGCAGTTCAAAGAGCTTTTAAAAATTCTGAAGGCTTTTATGAAACAGATTTTATTAGATGTATACTTTGGAATGCAATTGCGGCAAATACCAGTGAGTATTGTCATAAAGGAGATTTAGTGGGAATTAAAGGAAGACTTCAAAATTCTGAATATTTAGATAAAGAAAATACTAAACGATATATTACCGAAGTAATTGCTGATAAAGTAACATTTTTATCTTCAGATAAAACAAAGAAATAGAATAACTATTTCTTTTTCTAAATATTAAAAAAATTCATATATTTAATTAGGTGATTAGTTTTGAAAAAAGTAATTCAATTTATCTTTTTGGGTTTATTTATTTTATTTAGTTTTTATTATACTAATAAAGTTGCTTTAATTGTAAAAAATAATAACCCAATGATTAAAAAAATAAACAAAGTAAAAAATAGTTATGCGGTCAAAAGTGTAAATGCCATAATTCAAAATGATACCATTATTCCTGGGATTAATGGTTTAACTGTTAATGTAGATAAAAGTTTTGATAATATGAATAATTTAGGTGTTTTTAATGAAGAGTATTTGGTATATGATGAAAAAAAGCCTAAAATTAATTTAGAAGATAATAAAGACAAAATTATAGTAAAAGGAAATACTTTAAAACAGGCTGTATCTTTAATTGTAGAAAATAAAGAAATATTTAATTATTTAGTAAAAAATAATATTAAAGTTAATACATATTTTGAAATGGATACTTCTATAAAAGAAAATGTCACATATTTAAATAATTCTAATAATAAAAAAACTTTCAGTAATATTGAAAGCATTTTAAATAGAAAAAAAATTAATACAAATATTTGTATAATTAATGATAACTATAATATTTGTAAAGAAAATCACAAATATTTAGTTTTACCATCAAAAATTTTAAATAATTCCAATATCTTAGATATAAAGAAAAATATTGAAAGTGGCGATATTATAAGAGTTAAAAAAAATGCTAACTTAAGTGATGTAAAAATTTTAATTAAAACGATTTATAATAATAATCTAGATATAATTACTATTGACAAATTAATTAAAGAAAATAGATCTTAAATAAACATATCTGATTTTTTGCCACATAAAAAGTCTATTGATACATTATACTTTTTACTTATTTGTACAGCAAATGAAGTTAAGATTAAAGTTTTACCACTTTCATAGGCACTTATAGTTGATTGAGTAGTATTTAAAAACTTGGCTAGTTGAACTTGAGTCATATCAAAATGTTTTCTAAATTCTTTTAATCTTTGACCAGTAACTTTACGATTAATTTCTTTAAAAACATTATTATATTTATTAATTTTAGTTAAATCTAATAAATAATCCATACTGAATTTCCATTCATTAGATAATTTATTTAATTGTTTAATGGGAATTTCAAATTTTTTTCTTTCATATTTGGAATATGTTTCTTGAGAAACACCTAAAAATTTTGCTACATCTTCTTGAATCATATTTTTATTGTTTCTAATTTCTCTTAATGGACTATAATCCATAACCACACCTTCCTTTTAATTTATTGTTTCATTAATATTTCCCAAAAATGCTCATTTATGCTTATATACGATTAATTGATATTTTATTTACATATCTTATAATTGTTGAAAAATTTTATATTAACTTTTATAATATTAGTGAAGTGAGTTGATATTATGAAAAATAATAATCATGGTTGGAGTTTCCGAGAAATGATAGTTTTTATGGTAATATTTTTAGTAATTCTCGTAATTATTTCTATTAAAGTTCAAACTTTTTATAAAAATAATATAAAAAGAAATATTACAAATGATTTACCTATAAATGATCGAGAAGAAACAATAACAAGTAGTAGTGAAGAAGATTCTATAGATTATGACGATTATACAGATTTAGAAAGTACCTTAGTTGATGCGGCGATAGAATTTTATAAAACAGCTGATGAAAGTACAACATCTGTAAGTAGTGATGCCTTAATAGAAAACGGCTATCTTAGTTCTACAGATTTACTAGATATAAAAGATAAAACCCCATGTACTGGATATGTTGATATAGAAAAAGATGATGATTATAATATTAATTATTATCCTCATTTAAAGTGTGCAAATTATGAAACTGAGGTTACTAATGATTAAAGATCATATGTATATGTGGATATGGGGTATGGTTTGTGTATCTTTATTTATTTTAATGACCGCTTATGGCTTTAAATATAAAAAAATAATTCCTTATAAAAATATTGAAAAGAAAATGATTGTAGTTGCCAAAGATATTGAATACAAAATGCCAAGTAAAATAGATAAAGTTACTTTAAAGCAAATTAAAAAAGAAAATAAATTATTAAATAAAAATAAAATGATAAAAAATTGTACTGGAAAAGTAACTATTAAAAGAAGTAAAATTTTTAAAACAAAATATAAAGCTTATTTAAATTGTAAAAATTATAAAACAAGTAATATTTTTGATTGAATTCAATTAGAAATTCCCGATAGTAGTAAAAAATTAATTTGTAAGAGTAAAATCCCAACTAATATGGGA
>CANRDL010000037.1 GCA_947629405.1 uncultured Bacilli bacterium | reverse complement strand
TTAATTTTCTTCAAAAAATATTTTATACCAAACTATAAATGTATATATTGTCCATATTTTTTTATAATTATCTTTTTTTAAATTTTTATGATCATCAAGTAATTTCATTATTCTTTTATGATTAAATAGTTTTAAAGATATTTCACTATTAAAGGCATTTTTAATTTCTTCATAAACATCATCTTCTTTAATCCATTCTCTAAGTGGTACAGGAAAACCTAGCTTTTTCTTTTTATAAGCTTCATTAGGAATCACACTTTTTGCTGCTTCTCTTAAAGCTGGTTTAGTAGTTTTTTTATTAATTTTAGCATCAGTTGTTAATTTTTTAGCAACTTTATATACTTCCATATCTAAAAAAGGTGTACGCGCTTCCAAAGAAAACATCATAGTATTTCTATCCACGGCATGAAGAAAGTCTTTGACAAGCCAGAAATAAAAATCTATTCCTTGTCTTTTTACCATATTAGAATTATTTTTATATTCATCATATACATCTTTGGTAATATCTTTTGTCCTTATTTGATTTTTAACTTTAACTAATTTTTGAGCATCTTTATCGCGAAATACTCTACCTAATCCAATATGATTATTTTCTAATTTTTGTCCTCTTCTTTGAATAAAGTTAAGACCACGAACTTCAGGAAAAATTGACACCATTTTAGCCGCTACAAATCTGATAAAATAAGGGATTTTATTATACCAAATTTGATCAATTTCTTCTCTATAAGAATTGTATCCACCAAAAAGTTCATCTGCTCCTTCACCTGATAAAACAACTTTAACGTCTTTTGAAGCAATTTGGGCAACGAAAAATAAAGCAATAGCTGAAGGATCAGCAAGTGGTTCATCCATATGATAAATAATATTAGGAAAATTTTTCATGTATTCTTCTTTAGTTATTTTTTTGGATTTATTTTTTATTCCTAATTTTTTAGTTAAATCTTTAGCATAAGAAATTTCATCATATTTTTTATCATCATAACCAACCGTATAAGTTTTATCAGGACGGGCTAAAGAAACGATATAAGAAGAATCGATACCACTTGATAAAAAAGAACCAACTTCAACATCACTTATTTGATGGTAATCGACAGAATTTTGCATTGCTTTTTTTATTTCTTCAACCGATTTATTAAAATCTTTTTGATCTTCACTGAATTTTAAATCAAAATATTTTTTTATTTTGATTTTACCATTTTTTAAGGTCAAAGTTCTTCCTGGTTCTAATCTATAAACTCCTTTAAAAAATGTTTCCGTTGTCGGTGTTGAATTAAAGCATAAATAAGCTGATAAAATATCGGTATTTAGTTCTTTTTTAAAATCAGGGTTAGCTAAAAAAGCTTTTATTTCTGAGGCAAACATAAAGGTATTATTAAACTTACCATAATAAAGTGGTTTAATTCCCCATTGATCTCTGGCCATAAATAATACTTTATTTTTTATATCCCAAATAGCAAAAGCAAACATTCCTCTTAAATGTTTAGGTAAGTCTTCTCCCCATTCTTCATAACCATGAAGTAAAACTTCTGTATCAGAAGTAGTTTTAAATTTATGTTTCTTTTT
This sequence comes from uncultured Bacilli bacterium, assembly GCA_947629405.1. Taxonomy (GTDB): domain Bacteria; phylum Bacillota_I; class Bacilli_A; order RF39; family UBA660; genus CANRDL01. Next base: position 3,712 of record CANRDL010000037.1, on the reverse strand, counting down.
TTTAAGTTCATTTTTTAATTCCACATAATTATATATTTCCCCATTAAAAATAGTAACTAATGATTTATCTTCATTGTACATAGGTTGTTTTCCGGTAGAAAGATCGATGATAGAAAGACGAACATGTCCCAAAGCAATATTATCGTCTATATACTTTCCTTCATCATCTGGTCCACGATGTTTTATTTTTTTCATCATATCACTTAGTATTTTATTAGTATTTTTATTATTTTTAGCCACAAAACCTGTAATACCGCACATGATTTATCCTCCTATTTTTCTTCTTCTTTATTTTCTAATTTTACTAAAACTTCTCTTGGTTTAGAGCCATTTTGAGGACCAATTATTCCTCTTTCTTCTAATAAGTCAACTATTCTAGCTGCTCTATTATAACCTACTCTAAATCTTCTCTGTAAAAGAGAGGCACTTATTTTTCCTGTTTTAACTGCAAAATCAACTATTTCATTATATAATGGATCATCATATTCTTCTTTTTCATTAGATACAGGATTATGATCATCAGTATTTGCTTCAGTAATTGTATTATCGTATTGCGCTACTTGCTCTTTACAAACATAATCTATAACTCTTTGTAATTCTTCATCAGAAATAAATGCTCCTTGAATACGAATTGGAATATTTTCTCCCATTGGAAGATATAACATATCCCCTTTACCTAATAATCGTTCTGCCCCACTTTGATCTAGAATTGTTCGAGAATCAATAGCTGAGGAAACAGCAAAAGCAATACGCGATGGAATATTTGCTTTAACAACTCCTGTAATAACATCTGTTGATGGTCTTTGAGTAGCGACAATTAAATGAATACCAGCTGCTCTAGCCATTTGCGTAATACGCATTATTGAATCTTCCACTTCTTTAGCAGCAATTAACATTAAATCAGCAAGTTCATCAATAATTACAACATAATAACTCATATGTTCTTTTTTTAATTCAGGATTCTTTTTATTTAATTTATCCACCTTTTCATTATAAGAAGTAATATTTTTAACATTTTCTTCCGAAAAAGTTTCATATCTTCTTTCCATTTCAGCGACAATTTTTTGTAATGCTACTGATGCTTTTTTCGGATTAGTTACAACTGGACATAATAAATGTGGCACACCATTATAGTTTGATAATTCTACTTTTTTAGGATCAATTAAAACTAATTTTACTTCATTAGGTTTATATCTCATTAAGATTGTTGCAATAAAATTATTAATGCAAACTGATTTACCAGAACCAGTAGATCCAGCAACTAATAAGTGTGGCATTTTCGAAATATCAGCAAGACGACTATTACCCATAATATCTTTACCTAAAGAAGCTAAAATTTTAGCATTACTCATTGATTTAGGAACATTAGTTAATATTTCTTTAATTTTAACAGGTGTAACATGAGCATTAGGAACTTCAATACCAATAGTACTTTTACCAGGGATTGGTGCTTGAATACGAATATCTTTGACCGCTAAAGCTAATTTAAGTTCATCTTTTATACTGACAATTTTATTAACTTTAGTTCCGGCTTCAATTTTTACTTCATATTGAGCAACCGAAGGACCAATATGAATTTCAACCACTTTTCCTTTAACTCCAAATTCTTTAAATACTTTTTCCATTATATTGATATTATTTTTAGTAGATTCATCATTATTTTTAATTTTCTTTACAGGATCATCTAATAAATCCAATGGCGGTAGATTATATTCTCCACTATTTTTTACACCTTGAACAGTCATTTCATTAGAATGAGCAATATTTTGTTTTAATTCTTCAACACTTGTAATGACAATTTTTCCATCATCATTATCTTCTTCATCTTCTTCACTTTCTTTATTTTTTCTTTTATTCTCTTTTTCTTCATTATCTTCTCTAATTTTATTTTTAATTTTGGCAAACATATTTTTAATAGAATTTACAATATCCGTAAGGGTAATATCAAATAGCATAACAATACCAAATATTGTTAATACCACCAAGACAATTGTAGTTCCTCTAAGCTCAAAAAGATAAGCTAAAATGTAACCAAAAGCACATCCAATTATTCCCCCACCAACAGATACATTAGAAAAATCATTACTTATTCTGTTCATATATTGATCAATTGTAAATTCAAATATTTTGCTAAGATTTTTACCTACTTCTTCTAAAAAAGGGAAATGACTAGCTACTAAAATAACTAATAAAAGTACATAAACACCAATAAGTCTAGCAGTAAAAAATTTCGGTAATTTTCTTTTAATAAGCATAAAACAACCTAAAATAAGTAATAAAAGTAGAACTATTGGCCACCAGTTACCAATTAGAAAAATGGCAAAATTTTTAATTAATTTACCTACGGGGCCAAAACCACCAAAACCTATTAAACCAATTAATATAAATAAAAGTCCATTTAATTCTACATTATATTGAAAAGATTTTTTTTCATCAGAACTTTTTTTCTTCTTTTTTGCCATTTATTATCACCTATATTAATTATAAACTATTATAATTTATTATGCAAAAATAAATACGAATTATTTACATAAAAATTAATTAATATAGATTAGCTAACAGCAATATAATATTTTTGTAATTGATTATTTAGTGGAGTATCACTAACATCAGTTACCCAAATATATAATCCACCAGTAAAACGAATCATTGCATTACCTGGAGAACCAGCATATATATAAGCACCCATATTTTTACTATCAGTATAAGATTGAAATCCTATTGTTTCATGAATTAAGGCTACATAATAATCCTGACCATCTAAAGATTCATAATATAAATAATATTCACCTGGTGAAGGAAGAGCAAGTATATCAGGTGGGGAAAAATATACTGTTTCACCATTTTCAAAGCCATTTTCTTTATATGCTGTTGATATTACTAAAGGATTTCCATTTTCATCTAAATTTACAGTATCAACTATTTTGAATGATTTTATTTTTCCTGTACCAAATTCTAATACATGGATATTTATTATATATGTTGTTATGTAAGTTCCATCATCGGCATATACTTTTATTTTATGTTTTATTGTTCCTTCGTTATTTATTTGCACTGTTGCACCTGTAATATATCCACCATTAGAAAAATCTGTATCAAAATGTATTTCGTTAAGCCATCCGCCTAATGATTCTATGGAATTTCTATCAATATACATATCATATTTATATATCCCTGTTTCAAAATAAGGACTTAATTCGCCTTCATCTGGACTCAAATATATTAGTTCTGTCTTATGTGGCATTGTAGCATATAATGTATAATTTATCTCTTGATATCCATCACTTATTTTAACTGGACTATATTCATATCCTGAATCTACTTTTAAATTTAAATCGTTTATATCACAATCTAATTTACTTATTAAATATACATATTTATATTCACCTGGTTTTATTATTCCTTTGGCATGGGAATAGTGAATATCTGATATGTCATAATATATTTCATAAGAATTTTCGTTGTCTTGATAATTTAAATTATAAGAATATGTATTAGTATAAGAATTATTTGTTATAGTAATTATAGCTTTTTTATTATTTGAATTTTCTACTATTTCTATATCAGCTATTTCCACATCGGAATTAGCAATCCCTGCTTGGGTATTTCCTACATCTATTTCCCCAGAATCTTTTATAAAATATGAATATGTTATAAAAATAAAAAAAGTAAGGACTACTAAGATAATACAAGAGCTTATAAAGGTATTTTT
>CANRDL010000036.1 GCA_947629405.1 uncultured Bacilli bacterium | reverse complement strand
TAGAAATAGAATGGAACATTGAATTTTAAGAAATAATGATATTTTTGGACTTTTCCTATTCCTGCACATGGTGGAAAAGATCCGGGAACAAGTTATAAAAATATTTTAGAAAAAGATTTAAATTTAAAAATAAGTAAATATTTAAGAAATTATTTAGTAGAATATGGGGCTAATGTTGTTTTAACAAGAGAAGGAGATTATGATTTATCTTCTCCTAAACATTATCGTCGAAAGAAAAGTGATTTTGATAATAGAATTACTTTAATAAATAAATCGAATGCTTATGTTTATTATTCAATTCATTTAAATTATTTATCTGATTCTTCTTATTATGGTCCGCAAATATTTTATAATAATAAATTTAAAAGTAATAAAGATATTGCGGTAATTCTTCAAAAAGATTTAAATAAAGGAACAAATACTAATCGAAAAATTAAACTTATGAAAAGTGGCAATTATTATATGTATAACAAACTTGATGTTCCCGGGGTTTTAATAGAATGTGGTTTTTTATCTAATTATTATGAACGAAACTTACTAATTAAATCGTGGTATCAAAAAAAAATAGCAAGATTAATTGCTATTAGTACTTTAAAAATTTAAAATTCAAAATATTGTAATTTATGTCTAGTTTCATTATCAAGACCATTCACATAAGAAATATTATCAACTTTTTTAATTAGCTTTTCTTTTTTTATCTTATTATTTAAAAAATCATCAAATAATTTAAAGTAATTAACTGCTTTTTTTAAAGCAATATCAAATAAATCATCAACACTATAACTTAATTTTTCTTTAGATGCAGGATGATACCAATCTTTATGTTCAATATTTAAATAATTATTGTCTATTTTCTTAATATGATCCGATACATATCTACACTTTAATCTTTTCTTACCTCTAAAGATATCAATCAACTTATATATTTGTTTTTTAATACCTATTGGATCATAAACTCCGTGTTTGAAAATGAAACGGCCTGTCTTATATCCTTTATAATATAATTTCCCGCCATTCCTAATTTTAAAAGTTTTAAAAATGGATTTATCAATTAAATTTAGTAAATTATCATTAAATTTAACTTTAGGGAAATTAAGTTTATATAATTTATACTTATAAAATTTTTTATTTGTATACTTTTCATAAAAATAACAATCTAACATTGATTCCATTTTTGTATGCAATGAATTATACTTATAAGTTTCTTCTAATTTGGGATTAAAAACACCAGTTTTATAAAAAATATAAGGATGAAAAGTTGAATCTAGAACATAATGATTAATGGAACCAAAAAGATAAGCTCGACATTGTGGGTCATTATTTAAATTATTTTTTTTCATAATATTAGCGATATTAATTAAGTAATCTCTAGTATGAAGTCTATGTCCTTTTTTATTTAAATATATTGTGTCTTCGCATTTTTTTAAAGAAAAAAATTTATAATATAGATAATTATCAAAACTTTGATTGAAAATATAATATATATTTTTATCAATATTAGGTAACTTAATTTTTTGTAAAACTTTGTCACCAAATAATCGATGTGTTTCTAATGATGGCATCAAAAAACCTCCTTAAAAAATTATATCAATAACATATATTTTTTTCAATTTTATAATATACTTAATATGTAAAAATGTTAACAAATAAATTTTATTGTGCTATAATCTTATAGTAGGAGAATAAATTATGATAGCAAAATCTTTTAAAACTATAGACGAACAAATTGAGATTTTAAAGCATAAAGGTCTTATAATTGATGACGAAAATTATGCAAAAGATATTTTAATGCGTGAAAATTATTTTTTTATTAGTGGTTATCGTCATTTATTTTTAAAATCAAAAAATGAACGAACATTTTTACCAAATACTAATTTTCGCGAATTATATGCTATGTTTAATTTTGATAGACAAATAAGAAATATAATTTTTAAAAATTTGTTAATTGTGGAAAATAATTTGAAAAGTATAATATCTTATCAACTTTCCAAAAAATATGGTTTTAAAGAAAAAGATTATTTAAAAGCATCTAATTTTAATAATTCTAAAGAAAAAAGTAGGCAAGTTCAAGATTTAATTAAAAAAATGAAAAGACAAATTAGAGTTAATGGCTCACAGCATTCAGCTACTATGCATTATATAAACCATTATGGATTTATTCCTTTTTGGGTAGTAGTAAAAGTATTATCTTTTGGAATTGTTTGTGAATTATTTAGTGTAATGAAATATGAAGACCAAAAAGAAATTTCTGACATTTATGGGATCTCTATAGATCATTTACTAACTTATCTACCAATACTTGCCAATTATCGAAATTTATGTGCTCATGAAGATATTTTATATGAGCATAGAACGCAAACAATTATTGCTAATACTAAATATCATCATGAATTAAATATTCCTAAAATGGACGAAGAATATATATATGGTAAAAATGATTTATTTGCCTTAATAATAATTTTAAAAAGTATGCTTAGAGAAGAAGAATTTAATCTTTTAATTAAAGAAATAAGCTATGAAGAAGATATTTTAGCTGGTAAGCTTAAAGCAATAAGCATAAATAAAGTATTAGATCAAATGGGATTTCCCCAAAATTTTAAAGAGATTGTGAGGATGAAATAATGAAAAAAAGTTCAAAAATAGTATTGTCTATTGTAATTATTATAATGGCTTTGTTTGTTGGCGCAGGAGGGATGTATATTTTAATGACTGAATATCCAGCCAATACTGCTTCTGTAAGTGACACAAAGAAAAATGTTACGATAAATGACACTGGTATTTCCGAATCTGTTAATAAGATTTATGATGCAGTAGTTATAGTTTCTGGATATGTTGGTGAAAAACAAGCTACTTCTGGAAGTGGATTTGTTTATAAAACTGCTGATAACAAAGCTTTTATATTAACAAATAACCATGTTATAAATGGTTGTAATAAAGTTAAAGTAACTTTTAGTAATAATAAAACATATGATGTAGAAATTGTCGGTGGCGAATCATATGCCGATATTGCGGTATTAAAAATTGATAAGAAAAATATTACTACCGTTGCATCAATTGGTAAGAGTGAAGATAGTAAATTAGGAGATACAGTATTTACTGTTGGGGCTCCTTTAGATAATTCTTATTCAGGAACAGTAACAAGAGGTATTATTTCTGGTAAAGATCGAATGGTTGCCGTAAGTCTTTCATCTAATTCATCATCTTCAGGCGATTATATTATGAAAGTCATTCAAACAGATGCAGCTATTAATTCGGGAAATAGTGGCGGACCTTTAGCAAATGTTAATGGCGAAGTAATCGGTATTACTAATATGAAATTAGTTTCATCAGGAGTTGAAGGAATGGGATTTGCTATACCAATTGAAGATGCAATCAATTATGCTTCCCAAATTGAAAAAAACGGTAAAATTGCAAGACCAGCATTAGGCATTACAATGTCTAATGTCAGTGATACTATATTTAATTTCAGTGAAGAAAATATAGATGGAGTAAAAGTTGCTGAAGTAGCTAAAAATTCATCTGCTGAACAAGCTGGAATTCAAGCCGGTGATATTATAATAGAAATTGACAATGATAAAGTAACTTCATCAGCTACATTAAGATATTATTTATATAAACATAATGTTGGTGATAAAATTAAAGTAAAAGTTAAAAGAGGTAATGATACCAAAACATTTAATGTTAAGTTACAAGCAAGTGAATAATCACTTGTTTTTTTTAATTTCATATTCTATATTAGGTGATAATCATGAAAAAAGTAATAATAGATGCTTCTCGAGGGGGAGAAGATATCGGTAATCAAAAAAATGATTTAATTGAAAAAGATTTTAATTTAAAAATAGCAACTTATATAAATAATAGATTGCAAGAATTAGGTATTGAATCATTTGTAACTAGAACTGACGATAAAACTATTTCTAATGATGAAAGAGTTAATTTAATCAAAAATAAATTTGGTAATTCAAATAATGTTATTTTAATAGCTAACAGTATTAATAATGGTAATACTGGTGGAGCAGAAATTATTTATTCTTTAAGAAATAGTGATGGGTTATCAACAAGAATTGCTAATAAGCTAGAAAATAGTGGACAAAAAGTAAATAAATATTATCAAAAGCGTTTACCAAGTTCTCCAGAACAAGATTATTATTATTTGCTTAGGGATACTAAAAATATAGAAGCGATACTTATAAACTATGGTTATATTGATAATCCTGATGATTATAATACTTTATTAAATGATTATGAAAAACTTGGTGAAGCTGTAGTTGAAGCAATAGCAAACTATGTAGGAGCTCAGTATACACCTTTTGTAAGTGACGATATTTATATTGTAAAAAAAGGAGATACCCTATATGCTATAGCTAGGAAATATAATTTAACAGTCGATGAACTTAAAGAACTAAACAATTTAACCACTAATAATTTAAATATAGGTCAAAGATTAAAAGTTAAAAAAGAAGAAACGTCTCCAAATTATTATACTGTTCAAAGTGGGGATAAGATTTTTATGGGGAATAATGAGTATATGAGAATTAAAATTGATTTTTTTAAGTGCAATAATTTTAAAAATAAAGTGCAATTTTTGCACTTTAAACATTGTGAAATTATCAAATAAATGTTATAATATAGATATATTAAAAGGAGATAATTTATACATGGATAAAGATAGAAATTGGAATATGGTATTATCTGAGTATATTAAACAAGGTGAACTTAAAAGTAGTGAAAAGGCTAAAACTTGGGAAACTGCTATTGGTCTTCAAGATGTTGATGGATTAAAACCTTCAAAATATTTAATAGAAACTGCTAAAGATCATATTGAAGGTCATATTGATATAGATGAAGCAAAAAAAAGAATAGATGAGTATTATAAAATAGAAAATAATCGTAAAATAGAAAGTTATAACGAAGAAGCAGATAAAGTTTCGGTTAGAATAACAGAAATTTTAAGTGAAAATAGTTTTAATTTTAATGTTTTTGAATTAATTAGCATTCATTCAAAGTTATTTAAAGGGATTTACAAAGAAGCAGGAAAAATTAGAGATTATAATTTTACTAAAAAAGAGTGGATTTTAAATGAAGATTCTGTTATATACTCTTCTTTTGAAACTATAAGAGATACTTTGGAATATGATTTAGAACAAGAAAGAAATTTTTCATATAAAGATTTATCCTTAGAAGAATCAATAAAACATATTTCAAGATTTACTTCTAATATATGGCAAGTACATCCTTTTTGTGAAGGAAATACTAGAACAATAGCAGTATTTATAATAAAATATTTAAGAACATTTGGATTTAATATAAATGATGATGTATTTGCAGAAAATTCATGGTATTTTAGAAATGCACTTGTTAGAGCAAATTATAAAAATTTTGAAAAAAATATTTTTGAAGACACATCTTATTTAGAAAAATTTTTCTTTAATTTACTTAGTAATACAAAGTATGAATTAAAAAATAGATATACTCATATAGATTTTAAACAACAAAAAAATACAATCGCTTTAAATAATAAATATACTTTAGAAGAACAAGCGATTATCAATATTATTAGTAATAACGAAAACATTAAGCAAGAAGAAATTGCTAAATTAATAAACAAGTCTGTGAGAACAGTAAAATCTATAATGAAAGAGATGCAAGAAAAAAATATTATCAAAAGAAGTAATGGAAAAAGAAATGGTAAATGGATAATATTATGCTTATAATTAAATAAAATATTTTATCATCCTATAAAATTATAAATTAGGATGTTTTTTTATGCTTTAAAATCTTCATATTACTAATTTAAAAGATAAAGCCATAGAATTAATCGGAGGTATAAAACTCTATGGTTAAATACAAGTTTAATTTAAAATTTAAAGAAAATGATAAATCTTTAAATGAAATAATAACTAATGTATTAAAAATAGAATTAGAAAAA
>CANRDL010000035.1 GCA_947629405.1 uncultured Bacilli bacterium | reverse complement strand
CATAAAGAAACAAATATAAATAAAAAAGAAATATACTCCGTTAGTAAATTAATTGCTGAAATCGTTAATTCTCCTATTCCTAGAAATCAACCTATAGTAGGCGAAAATGCTTTTAAACACGAAGCGGGAATACATCAACACGGAATTTTAAAAAATGAAATGACTTACGAAATAATGAAAGCCGAAGATTATGGAATTAATTACGATCCAATTGTTATTGGTATTCATTCTGGTCATCATGCCGTAATTGAAAAAATTAAACAATTAGGATTAGATGTTGATAATTATTCTATTCCAGAAATCACCCAAAATATAAAAGAAATTTGTGAGAAAAAAGAAAAAATAGATAATGAAACATTTCTATCTATTATAAATCAACATAAAATAAGTAGACAAAAAACTTATCATAAAAAATAAAAAAGGGTATGTTAATACCTTTTTTTAATTAAAATTCTTTTTAAAAAACTCATCAATTTTAGTAAAAGGAATAATATCTATATTATCATAAAGATCTGTGTGAACTGCATTGGGAATTATTAAAAGTTCTTTATTATCATTTTTTAATTTTTTATAAGCATCTTGACTAAAATAAAGAGAATGGGCTTTTTCACCATGAATCATTAAAACTGCACTTTTTATTTCATTACTATAAGCAAGTATAGGCTGATTTATAAAAGACATACAACCAATAACATTCCATCCTTCATTGGAATTTAAAGAACGACAATGATAACCCCTTTTAGTTTTATAGTAATCATAATAATCTTTTACATAAAATGGTGCATCATCTGGTAGTGGATCAACCACCCCACCCGCTCTTTTATAAGTATTATTCTTATAATCTTCTATTCTTTGGGCATTAAGATTTTTTTTCATTTCCAAACGGGCTTCTTCATTATCATTTTCATCAAAATAACCATTAGCATTTACTCTTGACATATCATACATTGTTGAAGTTACTGTGGCTTTTATTCTTGTATCTATTGCTGCCGCATTTAGAGCCATTCCACCCCAACCACATATGCCAATTATTCCTATTTTAGTCGGATCGACATTTTCTTGAATAGAAAGAAAATCAACTGCTGCCTGAAAATCTTCAGTATTTATATCAGGACTAGCCATGTATCTAGGATATCCACCAGATTCACCAGTATAAGATGGATCAAAAGCAATAGTTAAATATCCTCTTTCAGCCATGATTTGAGCATATAAACCAGAAGATTGTTCTTTAACAGCACCAAAGGGACCACATATGGCAAGTGCCGGTAATTTTTTATCATAACTTTTTGGTTCATATAAATCGGCTGCTAAAGTTATTCCATATCGATTATGAAAAGTAACTTTCTTATGATTAACTTTTTCACTTTTTTTAAATACTTTATCCCATTCATTACTTAAATTTAATTTTTCTTCTTTCATAAAAACTCCATTTCTATATTAATGAACTACTTTATGTTGTTCTGGACTCCAAGCCGGAGTACAAGACATTGATACTACACAATAAGATGATTTCCAATAATATTTTTCATTTGCATCTATTAAAATAGCATCTCCCTTTTTAAATTTAATAATACCCCCCCTTGGTCAAAACATAGTTCGCCATTTCCATCAAGTACATATATTAGTTCTTTGCTAATTGTATTAACACAAAAACCTTCTTCAGGATATCTTCCCGTTATAGAAGCTATTCCTAAATCAATATCTTTGTCATTAAATGAATATTCTAATGTCTTACATTTATCACTATTTGCACTTTTAACAGCATCATTATTTTTTATAATTTGCATTTTTTATCTCCCATTCATTATAAATTATTTTTAATTATATAAAAATTATACCACAAGATTTATTTTTTTACCCCTTTATCAATCTCAGCTATAGAAACCCCAGGATAATCCTTACCTTCTAAATAAGAATATAATTTATGTGTCCCTATTACTTTTTCGATTGTTTCTCTTAATTGAGTATTATGATTAATTAATCTAGCAATTGCCGTTCCATCACTTCCGTGCAAAATTAAAGCACCACAATGACTATAAAGAAAACTTGGAAAATTCGATTGATTAAAAGTAATCTCAAAACAAAAATCTGTATTTGCATTATAATAAGCTTGTCCTTGATTAACACAATCAATAGCATCTAATAAAACTGAAAAATCTCTTGTCGACCATAGATCACATTTGGAAGGATATCCATCAACAATTTTTTTATCAGGCATAATTTCATATTGAATATTCTTTTTTTGTAATTCCGTAATAATATAATTTTTTATTTCATGATTGTTACACTTTTTATGTAATAAATTCGTTCTTTGTAAAGCCACTAGTCTAGCATCATACAAATCAACACCATTTCTTATATCGTCTGGTGTAATTTTAGGATCTGTAAATAACATAAAGCCATCCCATATAAATTTTATATCTCTTTTATTAGGTTCAATTACATTAGACGAAAATCCATTATCTAAAAATAAATAGCATTTTTTATTTTCCATATCTTGCAAAGAATAATTAATTTGATCTATATCCCTAACTGAATAAAAATCTGGTAATTTTTCACATTCATATATCATTTTATACCTCCTATTACTTTAAACCAAACAGTATAAATTTTATTTAAATAGATATTTCTTATTATAAATTGTCCTTTATTTCGGGAAATAAATCGTATAAATTATATCCTAATAAATTATCAAAATAATCTTTTAATTTTATTGCTTCTAATAAATGATAATGGGTATTTTTATATACTCCATGTCTTATCAATAAGTCTATCAATCTCTTTTCAATAGTATATAATTTAGTTTTGCACATTAAATCACATAAATTAATAATTTTTTCATAAATGGAATATTCTTTTTGAATAATTTCAGTTATAAATTTATAATCTTTGTCATTAGAATCAGTATAATCACGATCATTTGCTAAACAATTTATATCATTATTTAAAAAAGAATGTTTAATACAAATCTCCGTATAATTTTTATCATAACCTAATGACTTTAAATAATTATAACCATTTATAGCATGCGGTATTACACCTTCATAATTATTCCAACTAAATCTTTTACCTATATCATGAATGTATCCCAAAGTTTTGGCATAGTCTTCATCCAAATTTAAATGTTTAGCAATAACCCCAGCAGTATCTCCAACACAAATGGAGTGAGTAATCCAATCATCGTTTTTAGCCATTCCGGTACAATTATTTAATAAGTCCAAAGCTTTTTTACTATTCAATTTCATTTTTTCCTCATATTGTTCTCTTATATAATTTTTATTTTTCTATATTTTTATTATATTTGTTAATTATAAATTAATCAAGTTGCAAATATTTTTTTATAAAAGTTATAATATAACTAAAACAGAATCTTGATTCCTGCTAATATTTATATTAATTGGAATCACAATAGAAAATACTTTTAGGTTTTTTCATATTTTGAATAATAATTATTTTAAGTATTCATAAACTATTTTCCCAATAATTCCTACTAATTCTTTATTTCCTTCTTTTTTATTTGAATTATATACAGAAACTCCGATATAAAATAATTTTTCATTAATATTCATTACACCAACATCATGATTTAAATAATCTAATGAACCTGTTTTATGGGCATACTTTACAGGTTTATAAATATATCTCATTATTTGATTGTTTATTTGTTGATTATATAAAATTTCTATAGCTAAATCACATAGTTTGTTATTTAATATTTTTTTATTAAATAAAAGTTCAAACACATTGAACATATCTTTTTGGCTAGTATAATTATTAATACCATTATTTATAGCATTTTTATCTAACATATATCTTTGTAATTCAGTTGATTTTAACTTTAATGTATTTTTAATATATTCATTAATTTTTTTTATGCCAATTTTTTTAATTAAAATATTTGCAGCAGTGTTATCTGAAACAATTATCATCCAATTAAGTAATTCATATATGGAATAATTTTTTTCTCCATTAGTAAACACTTCAGTATCTTCTAAAATATCATCATTAGTTACAAAGATATTATCATTCAGATGGATATTTTTATTTTTTACTTCATCTAATATTGCTAACATAATTGGAACTTTAATTAAAGAAGCAGCCACAACTTTAACATCACTATTATAATTATATATATCATTTTTACTATTTAATTCTCTAATTAAAATAGAAACATTTTCCTTTGATTCCTTTATTATTTTATTTATATCTTCAACAAACTGCTTCATAATTAATCACCCCATATATTTAGTTTTTTATGTTCATCATTTTAATAAAAAAATCTTGATATATTTTATTACGATATAAATCGTTAACAAATATTACTTTATGTCTGTTCTTAGTTTGTTCATATAATCCATTATCTAAGACTTTTGGGCAACTAATATACTCTGATTTAAACCAGTCAGCATTTATTTCATAAGCAATAACACTTAAATCCCATAAGGTTTTACTAGATCCGATTTCATCTTTTGGTTCTTTCATAAATGACTTTTTACAATTAATAAAAATTTCACATAAGTATTTATTTAACTCAGTATCTTCATTTAAATAATTTTTTAATTCATAAATTGTTGTAGATAAATTTGATGCTACATTTCTACAAGGAATAACCACTAATTCCACTTTAGATTCAAATACCGTTTGTACAGCTTTTATATCTTGTCTAAAATTAAATTCGCTATTATCTTTTGTTAAAAAAGTATTTCCTCCAAGCCAAACAACTTTTATTTTATTTATAATTTCGGGAGATTTTTTTATTGCTAAAGCAACATTAGTTATTGCTCCAATTGCAAGTATTATTGTTTTTTTATTGTTTTTTGCTAATTCTATTATTTTTTCTACTGCCTCATTGCTTTCTTCACTATCCTTTAAATATTTTGTTGCACCTTTATAAACGATATTTGCATATTCGTCTTTACCTAGCATTTTTAATATTTTTCTTGTTGTTTCATAACTTTTTTCAGTACCTTCTTCTATTGTCATCGTATTTGCATAACCACTTTTTGAAAAAGGGGCAATGGTAATAGCTTGCAAATCAAATACATCTAAAGATTTTATTAAATAAGTTAGAGCAAATTGATCATCAATTTCATTAAACATGTCTGTATCTAGTATAACTTTTTTCTTTTGCATTTTATTAATCACCTCATATATTTCTTTCCAATCATTTACTAATTTTAATCCCGCAAGATTTCTTTTATTATATTTAGTAGCCATTAAATAACAATTAACATTATTTTCTTGTAACTGTCTACAATTTATTCTACTATCATCAAACATGATATCTATATTATTTTCTTTACATTCTTTAGTTTTATTTGTGTCAGTAGATAATATTAATTTTGTATAATTGATATTATTATTTTTTAACCATTTAGTTGTTGTTTCATATGGGTGTAAATAATGCGGATATACTCTATGCGAAATTAAATATAATCTATGACCATCATTTAATAATTTATCTGTATAATACTTAACATCTTTTCTAGGCTCTAAATCAAGGGCAAATTTTTCCATATTAATATTAAAAAAATCATTTACTTCACTAATTGACCAATCAAAAAAATCTTTAATCCAGTTACCATTAGGATTTATTATTCCTTTATTTCTTTTATTTTTATCTTCTTTTAAAAATTCATCTAACAATTTTTTATCTAAATCTGTTATTACATTATCTATGTCTAATCCTATTCTCATAATACTTTCACCATTAATTTTTTCTACATATTTTTCTTTTCCATTTCCCAGTATTAAATTCATTAATTGAATTAACAGTTTCTTGGGCAAATCCCCTTAATCTTGTACTATCATAACTATAACTTATATCGCTTAAATAATCTTCCATAGCTTTTTTAATAATATCATTATAATTTGAATTCATATTTTCTAATGCCCATTTACCACCATCGTATTTTGACAAAGTCAAATCATCTCTAATTAGTGCATAAAATCTACAAAGATTCAAAACACAATATACAGGATTATTAACAATTTCTTCTACACAATTTAGTATATCAGAATAATTGGAATCTATAATGTATTCCTTTGGTACTTTGGAAAATACTTCTTTTGATGACTTTCCAAAATCCATTTTAACATTAGGAACATTAATAACATTAAAATGACTTGCTAAATCAGGATCAACTTTATAATTATCATTAATAACTATTGTTTTATTCTCTTTATACTTTTCAACCCAATCTCTGCTACCATGAAGTTCATAGGCTATAGGATGTTTTATATTTTTACAGTTCTCTTCTAGTACTACACTGAATTCAAATCCTTTTTTAGGAAATAATTTTTCATTTTCTAACATTTTGTCCCAAATAAGTTCTTTTGTTTTGGAATTCATTTTTTCTTTTACAACTATAATAAAGTCTAAATCAGATTTATTAGGATTAAAACTTCCTAATCTCAATGAACCATGAAAATAAACTCCAACATAATTATCCTGTAATATTTCTTTAATCCAATCATTAACTTGTTGCATTAATTTATATATATCCATGTATATCACTCTCTCCTTATTATTGTTTACTTTTCTTTTTTGTTTCATTTTATTTTTTGATTCTTTAATTTTATAATTACTAACTCTGGGCGATTATTTACTCTAAATGGGAAAAGGCTGTTTCCAATCCCACGGCTTACTATCATTTTAGTATTATTCATTTTATAAATACCTTTTGTATATTTAGGAAATAACCCTTGATTAGGTGCAATCAAACCTCCAATAAAAGGTATTCTTATTTGTCCACCATGGGCATGACCTGCTAAAACTAAATCAAAATTTTTTTTAGCATAAGTTTCTATAAGTTCTGGACGATGAGATAATAAAATATTGAAATTATTTTTATCATATTGAATAGAGATTAAACTATCTTGAATTATTTTTGAATCATTACTATGAGTTTTAAAATTAAAACTTGGATCATTAATACCTATTATGTTTATTATACTTTTATCTTTTTTAATTATATCTAATTTATTATCTAATATAATTACTTTATTTTTTTCTAGTTTATCTTTAAGCTCACCATAATTACTTATCCTCGATTCATGGTTTCCCGTAACATAATAAACTGGTGCAATGTTATTAATTTTTTTTATAAACGATATAGCAACATTAATATTCGTTTTATAAGAATCTATTAAATCTCCAGTTAAAACTATTATATTAGGTTTAGAACTTTTTATTTCTTCTACTAAATCATTTGTTAATTTTTTCGATTTTGTATTATGAAAATCAGAAATATGCGCAATTTTGAAACCATCAAAATCTTTTGAAATCTTGTTACTTTCAATGATATATTTACTAACTTGTAAATAGTTGTTTTCATAGTATAAAAATAAAATAATTAAAAATAATATGACAATACTAATTAAAATAATAATTTTTGTTTTTGTTTGCATTTATTTACTCCTACAAATTACTATTTTTCTCATTATTATTATACCATGAAAAAAGCAAACTGCATATAAAGTTTGCTCATATAAATTGACTATCTAAGTTTTGTCAATACTTTTTTCATACAAATATTATATCACTACAAAAATCACGAAAATAGACAATT
>CANRDL010000034.1 GCA_947629405.1 uncultured Bacilli bacterium | reverse complement strand
TTTATTATTTTTTTAACCTTAAAGCATTAGTTACAACAAATAAACTTGATAACATCATTGCCCCACTTGCTATCATAGGATTAATTTCTAAGCCAAAATTTTTAAACATTCCTACTGCTATTGGAATCATAAGTATATTATAAAAAAAGGCCCAGAATAAATTTTGTTTAATATTTCTTAAAGTTTTCTTACCAATATTTAAAAAAGATATAATACTATCAAGTTTATTATTAGTAATAATTACATTAGAAGAATTAGTTGCTATATCTGTACTATTTTTAAAACTAATCCCTATATCAGCACTGACAAGAGATGGAGCATCATTTATACCATCACCAATCATTATAACTTTTTTACCATTTTCTTTTAATTTTTTAATATATTTGGTTTTATCACTAGGTAAACAATTAGCCACAATATTATCTATTCCTAGTTCTTTACCAATTATATTTGCCGTAATTTCATTATCACCCGTAAGCATTACTACATTGATTTTCATTTCTTGAAGTTTTTTAATTGTATCTTTCGATTCTTTTTTTATAATATCTTTCACACCAATTAAACCAATTATATTCTCATCTTCCACAACATAAACAATACTACTGCCATTTTTAGATAGTTTTTCTTCTTCTTTTTGATAATTATTTTCGATATTTTTTAAAATTTTATTGTTTCCTAAATAGTATGTTTTATTATTAATTTTAGCAGTAATACCCATACCTGATAATTCTTTATAATTACTTACCTTTAATTTATTTATTTGATAACTGCTAAAAGAATTTGATATAGGATGAGTCGAATTACTTTCAATATTAGCAACAATATTTAATAATTTTTCATCACTATATTTAGAATAATTATAAAATTTACTTACCTTTAATTTTCCATAAGTTAATGTTCCAGTTTTATCAAAAATAATTGTATCTATATGTGATGCCATTTCTAGAACTTCACTTGATTTTATAAAAATACCTTTCTTAGCTGATGTTCCAATAGAAATAATAATTGCTAAAGGTGTGGCAAGCCCTAAGGCACAAGGACAAGCTACAACTAAGACTGAAACTAAATGAATAATTGCATCATTAAAAGATGTTCCTAAAATTAAATAAATTATAAATGTTAAAATCGCAATAAACAAAATTAATGGAACAAAATAAGAACTAACTTTATCGACAATTTTAGAAATTGGCATTTTAGAATTACTGGCTTCCAATACTAAATGAACCATTTTAGATATAGTAGATTTCGGACCAATATTTAAAGCTTTATATTCAACTAAACCATCATAATCAATTGAACCAGCAACTATTTTTTGTCCTTTTTTCTTTTTTTCCGGAATAGATTCTCCGGTAATAAACGACTCATCAAAATATGCGCTACCTTTAACTATTTCTCCATCTACCGCTACTTTCATACCAGGTTTTACAATTAAAATATCTCCTACTTTAACCTCGTCTATTGTCACTTTTTTTTCAGTAGTTTTTGTTTTTAATAAAGCAAATTCAGGAGTAACTTTTACTAAATCTTTTATTGCTTCTTTTGTTTTTTCTTTCCTATTATTTTCAATATATCTACCTAATTTAACAAATAATATAATCATACAAACTGATTCAAAGTATAAATTTTTAATCAAATTATTATGGCCTATAATTATTAAAATTGAATTAACTAAACTATAAATAAAATTAACTAAAACCCCAATTGCCACTAAAGTATCCATATTAGGAGCTTTATGAATTAAATTCTTTATTCCCTTAATTATAATATCTTTACCATATATTAAATAAGGAATTGTAAGTAAACACAATAAAATTGCATAATTAATTGGCTTACTCATTAAGTTTAAAGGTAAAGGTAACATATGGGCCATAGAAATATACATAATAAAAATAATTAATAAACCTAAAATAATTAAATATATATAACTATTATCTTTTTTATTTTCTTCGTGTTCATCATAAATTCCGGCATAAACATAACCAGAATCATTAATATATTTACCAAGTGTTTCAATATTTATATTATCATCATAATAAATAAGTACCTGACCTAATACTAAATTAACAGATACATCAATTACCCCATTTTGTTTTTTTAAATATTTTTCAACATGATTAGAACAAGCAGAACAAGTCATTCCATCTACTTTTAAGATTATTTTTTTCAATTTAATCTTCCTTTACAATTTCATAGCCAAGATTTTCAATTGCTTTTTCAAAAATACTTTTTTCTTGTTCTTTTTTTAATATAATTGTTACTGTACCCTTTTTATGACTTGCTTTAACCTTTGAAACACCATCAATATTTTTTAAAGTGCTTTCAACTCTATTTTCACAACCACTACATACCATACCGTTAACTTTTAAAATAATTTTATTCATTTTTTCTCTCCTATTTATCTATATTACTACTATTTAATTCTTCATATTCTATATTTTCACATACTATATAAACTTGTGGTTTCTTTTTATCATCAGCAAAACAAATAAACTCTTTATTTTTTATTTTAATAAATTTTAAATAAGCATTATATATATAATCCCAAGAAAATAATTCTTTGTTATTGCACTCTTCAACACCATAAAAAACCATTTTTAATTTTGTCTTATTTGTATTATAAGATCCATTTTCATTTGAAGTAGGTTCCCCTGACCAATAGACATTAATTAAAATTTCTATCTTTGCTTTTTCTATATTATAATTTATATGAGTTATATGACTATCATGAAAATCATGGTAATATTCCATAAAAGAAGATAAATTATCTTTAGTTATTTTATTCATAATAATTCTCCATAATATTTCATTAAATTTTATTTTATATATATTATTTTAACATAAAATAAAAAATATAAAAACTGAATCTAAGCAAATAAATTTAGAAAAATTTTGTTTACAATTTTTCCAAATAATAAATTAATACTTTTTTTTGATTAATAAATATGATATAATAACTTTACTTTTTTTAGGAGGAAATATTATGTTTGTACCTGTAGTTCCCATTATTCCAAATACAACTGTAGTTAACAAAACAATAGTTTATAGCGATACAGTATTACCACTTAAAGACAAGGGTAATAATTTAAAAATTAGTAGTGTTGAAGTTAGTGAATATGAAATGGAAAATTGTTTAAAAACAATATTTGAATCTAATCCTAATGTAACATTTAATACAATTCAGTATTCTAGAGCTGATGAAAAGATTTATTTTTATACCGATAAACCAATATCTACACAAGCTTGGGAAACAAGTAAAGTTATCGAATGCAAATCATTAAAAAACAGTAAAGAAATTTTAGAAGAAATCACAAAGCTACTTTCTAAGGATAAACCAAAAACTGCCGACTGCATATCATTATATGATGTTGTAAAATTATATAAAGATGTTGAGGATGAAACAAATAATATTGAAGAAACTTATCAAAGTTATTTTAAAGAGGAATCAAATTTTGATATTTTAATTCAAGATTTTGATTATGAAAAGAAAGAATTAAATATATCTTTAAATTCTTGTGTTGAATATTATAATATAACTTTAGCAAAACAAAATGGTGACTTATATGTTGTTGAAAGTGAAACAACTTTCTATCGTGAATTATTACCTTCTTTAGGTAAAGCCCTATCAGAACTTTATGATGAATTAATGAAGTTCTATGATTTTAACCAACAATGTGCTTGGGGCATCAAACCATTAAACTCTAATTTTTCAGTGGATATAGATCATCATGATATTAATATCCATGATGGTTCGCTTTGGGATATTGCCGATTTTGAATTGTCATTTGTAGTCTATGAAAATAAATATGAATATAGTTGTAATTCAACTTCAGTTGCAACAGCACTGCAAGGTAAAGAAGATGAATTATTCAAAAAAATATTTGTAAAAATTAATGATTGCCCTGAATGGAGCAGACAAAAATTATATCAAATAAGACAAAAACAATTAAAAAATCATCAAAAGCTAAAAATAAAATTACCTTCTTGGCTAAAAAATAAAAATAAACATTAAAATATATTTATAATTTATAAAAATGAGCAATGAATTTTGCTCATTTTTTTTATTTAATTATATCTTAATTTTAAGATTATATTTTCATGATGATTTATTGTTTAAAATAAATCTGATTTTCTTTTTTTTGTTAATTTGTATGCATTATCTACACTTTTATTTGCAAATTTTAAAACTTCATCTGTAAGTCTCCAAACTTCACTACTAGTTTTTACTACGCTCCAAACAGGTTTACTATCTTTAAAAGATTGATGCACATAATAAAGCGTTAACTCTTCTTTATTTTGAATACATATTTTAATATCACATTCATTTCCTTTTTTTAAACTTTTTTTTATATCATCGAATTTCATATTAATATAAATATTTTCCCTACCAATTTCCCTACTTACAAGTCCTTTATGTCCATATAAAGTAGTAGCAGTATTAAGTTCGCATAAAGGTACAGTTATAATTTCTTTATATATGTAATTGATATTATTACTTATAAACTTTGAAGTAAATATATCATCTTCTTTTTCTTCTTCTATTTCCTTTTGAGTTAAATCTTCTTCATCTTCATCATATAAAGTAAATGCTATATCGGAAATATTATAATATGGTTTTAGATCTTCAAACATAAAAGTTTGAATTTCATAAATATCATCAAAATCATTAAATTTTCCTTCTTTATGGAATACAGCATCATCAATAACAAAAATATCCATTGGATAAATTATATAGCCCCTTTTATAAGCACAGACCATATTGTTAAGTATCTCTTCACTAAAGTTAGGGTTTAGTGCTTTTATTTTGTTTTTCATCACTTCATCAAGTTCTTTATATAATTCAGCTTCTCTTACCTCAGAAATATTAGCTATACTACTAATGGTATTACAACATATTAAAGCACTTCTTAATAAATTACATACTCTTTGTTTTCCATTATAATAATCAATTTCTCTTATTTTAAAATCACTATTTTTAATTTCATTAATCTTTTTCTTTACATCACTTAATGTCTGCAACAACAAAACCTCCTTAATTGGCTATATTATAACATAAATTTTGGTTTGAACAAATTTGTAATGATGTCCTAAGGAAGAAGTACAACAACTTTTGAATAAA
Source organism: uncultured Bacilli bacterium (assembly GCA_947629405.1). Lineage (GTDB taxonomy): Bacteria > Bacillota_I > Bacilli_A > RF39 > UBA660 > CANRDL01. The sequence goes on along the minus strand of CANRDL010000034.1, from coordinate 2,499 downwards.
AGAAATAATTAGTAAAAGATTATTAATAACTATTTTAATCCCACTATTTTTTTTACTTTTTCCATTTTTTTATTAGCAAGAACCCTAGCTTTATCAGCTCCATTTTTCAATATTTTTATTAAATACTTTTCATTATTTCTATATTTATAAAATTTATTTTGTATTTTTAAAATAAATTCTATCACTTTATCAGCAACTTCGGTTTTAAAATCGTCAAAAAATGATATAGTATCTTATAGCCTAATTATGTCCAACTAATCCAGCGATTACATAAATAAATATCTCATATTTATTAAAAACGTAATAAACAACTTTTAAATTATATCCTATGACTTTCAAATACAGGCCCTGGATAATTAGTAAAACTAGTTACCATAGATAACTTCTTTTGCTTAGATTTAATACTTTCCTCCATTAAATCTTGAGGTTCTACTATAGGACAAAAAGTTTCAGGTATATGATGACTAATTGTACTAGCTTTTTCACTACCAAAAAATAAATAATCGGAACAAAAGCTTTTTGCTTTTAAACTACCAGGATATCTATTTTGGTTTCTTGTTATATTCCATGTATTATCAATGAAATAATATTTACCATCAATTAATATAACATTCCATGCATGTGAACATCCTTTGATGCTTCTAATATTTACATTCATTTCTGGATTATTTAATAATAGCATAGTTGCATTAGCAATACCATTACATAATCCATAATGTTGAAGTAAGACTGTTTCAGGGCTACTTATTATTTCGTTAGTAACAGGTAGACCTTTAAAATCTGTTTTATATATGACACTAGAAGTTTCATTAATGTTATTGTCGTCAACATATTGTACTTTACTTTGAAGATAATTAGAAATTAAAATAGCTTTCTCAACATCAGGATAATCTTTGAATTTTAATGCTAAAGTATTAATTAATTCTCTTATCTTTTTTAATGATTCTAAGTCAATATAATCATAACCATTAGAACAAACGGGCTGCATATAACCTTGATAATCTAACATATATAATGAAATTTTTTGTTTGGCACTTATTTCATTAACCCATAAAATATAAGATAATAGAAGTTCAAAAGTGGTTTTAGTAAATTCTAATGAATGTATATTATGTCGATCTTTATTTTCATAATCATCAGTTAATGATAAAACTATTGGTGTATAATCATTTAAATTTTCTTCAATATACTTTAAGCACTCAATATCGTTAGATACAATTTGATGAAATAATCTAGTCTTTATTAACTTTTGTAAATAATCAAAATTTGCCTTTAAAAACTCTAAATTATCAATATAAATGTATCTTAGAATATTATGATGTAGTTCTTGATCAGATAATTTTAGCAATTCACTAAATAAGCAAATTTTTGTATAAGAACTGTGAGATGCTCTAGGTAATCGTGATGGTAGCGGTGTTGTCATAATATTCCCCCTTTTTTAATAGAGCTTATTTTAACACATAGTTCTTAATTTGTCAAAATATGATAATAAAAACGACTATTGTCAAGTCGTTCTATTTTACAATATAATTTTTAATATAATAATAGGGGTTAATATGAGAGAAATAAAAACTATACCTTCAAGACGTAGTTTTTAAGCTGCCTTAAAAGGGCCTTAGTATTATTTTGCCGACCATATTTATATTTTAAATTTTAATGATTATCAAATATCATCAGGACACTCTTTCCTTTTAGAAATCCCATAAATTGTAATATACTCAATGTAGGTAGAATTTTTACTAACATATGTATATGATCTATACATGCATTTGCTTCTATTATTTTATAATCAAAAAAGTATCAATTTCTTTAAAAATTGATACTTATATATTTTTAAAGTGATCCTTTTTTATGTGAATCTAATAATAAATTTGCCTCTTTTATTTTTGTTTTTTCTTCAATATACCAGTCAAGTAATGTTTTCAATGTATAATCACTATATAATAGAATTCGTTGATGGGAGTCATGCATACCACAAACTATTTGTCTAAAATCAGCACCACTTACTTTACCAACTAAACCTGTACCAATTGCTACTGTTGCAATTAATTCTCCATTTGCAGGTATCAAATCAAAACATTTTTTAATAATCTCCGTTTGATTATCTCCCCATCCACCAACTAACGAATGACAAACTAAAGCATGAAAAGTTTTATCTCCAACACTTTTTGATATAACTGTCCCTAATTCAAGTTCTCCACAATTTTTTAGCTCTGGCCAATAAGTAGATATAACTTCATAAGCAACACCAAAATTATTAACGCCTTCTGTATTAACAGCAAAAGCAATATGTTTTGCTTCTGAATTAAATATATTGCTTTGAATTGATTTTACTACCATAATACCAATTACCCTCCTTGATTTGGCTATTATACAATATTTTTGTAAAAAGTCAAGTCTCTATATAGTAATATTAATAAAGATATTAATTTTCATTTGGAAGTCAGTTTTATAGTTTAAAAATGAAATAAGTGTGATTATAATATATCTTATGTTTCC
>CANRDL010000033.1 GCA_947629405.1 uncultured Bacilli bacterium | reverse complement strand
TTCCTTTAAATTACGTGCATTTACCAAAATACACTACTCCCCTTTTAATATAGTGCACTTTTCTTAAAACTTAACGACAAATATTTGTCAGTATATCACTAAAAACTATTAATTAAAATATAATTTTTTTAACAAAATAAATAAAATAATTGAAACAGCAATTATACTAATACTAATTATATAAGTATTTACTATACCTGTATTAGGTATTTTCTCATTTTTAGAATTTTCACTTATACTTTTTGTTACTCCTAAAGTATCTTTATCTAATTGAGTTGAAATCCAATAATAATTTTCATCACTATCTTTTTTAAATGTATGTTTATAAGTTGGGACAAAACCTTCACCAAATTGATTTTCATAGCTATCAATATTTTCAAAATTTAATTTATCATCTTTTAATTTTGTTATTAAATTTTTTTTATCAAATGACGTATAGATAAAAGGAATACTTATTTGGCTTCCATCATCATTATCTAATTCAATATATAAATATTTATCATATAATATTATTTCATCATCATTTGATGTTACATTAATTAATTTTTTTATTGAATAATAACCAGTATCTCCACCTTCAATATTATAGCAATAATATTCATTATCTTTATATGAACAAACTATATACCAATTTGCAAAAGATTTATATTGGAAATTTTTTTCGTTTTCATTACCTATAATTTTTTTTATTTCAGCACTTAATAATGATTTATTTACAGTAGTTTTTTTAAAACCAGATTTAAATTCCGGATAATCTTGATTATCTACACATTCTTTTTGTGGTTCTAAAACATTCCATGCTCCATTTTCTTTTATTTCATCACATGACGCATACTCCTTAGTACCAAGATTGTTATTTGCTTTTAAATTATTAATCGCTTTTAATAAGACACCTGTAGTAGTATTTTCCGGTGTGGATATTTGATTTGAAATGTAAGCTGTTGAATCTTTATAAGAATATGCTCCAAAAAATTCATCAGGAATTTTTTGATATAAATTCTTTACTTCATCACTATTAACATTTAACTCTTTAGCAAAAACATTACTAAAACACAAAAATAAACTCAATATTATCATTATTACTACTTTATTTTTCATGTAAACCTACTTTCTAAGGAAATTATATAATGTTAATACCCCCCCCAGTCAACATTTTGTGAATAAATATAATTACTTTACAACTAATTTACTAAAGTAAGTTAGTATAAAAATAGAAAAAATTATTGAATAATTTTTTCTATTTCCTTTTTAATATAATTTATGTCATTGCTATTTAATATCTCTTCTATTTTTTTATTATTTTGATATATTCCTAATTTTTGTTCTAATTCTTTTAATTTATTTGTCGTGGCATTTATACTTTTAAAAACGGCATTTTTAGAAATATTTAAATTTTCAGCAATTTCATCCATTGTTAAATTTTCAAAATAATACAATTTGAAATATTCTTTTTGGGTTTCTGTTAAAAGTTTCTCATATAAATCATAAAGAATTGTCAAATATAAATTTTCATCCATTTTACATCATATCCTTAAAAAGTCCATAAATATAATTTTCTATATCAAATGGTTTTAAATCAGTCATTTTTTCTCCTAAACCCACAAATTTTACGGGTAAATCAACACTTTCTTTAATAGCTAGGACAATTCCCCCTTTAGCTGTTCCATCAAGTTTTGTTAAGATAATACCAGTAATATCAGTTATTTTTTTAAATTCTTCAGCTTGAGAAATTCCATTTTGACCAGTAGTAGCATCAATAATTAGTAAAGTTTCATGAGGTGCGGTAGGTATGAAATTTTTAATAACTTTATTAATTTTTTCAAGTTCTTTCATTAAATTAACTTTATTTTGGAGTCTACCTGCTGTATCAATTAAAACAATATCAATATTTTTTTCTTTGGCTATTTTTAAACCATCATATATTACCCCAGCAGGATCCATATTATCTTTTCCATAAAATTCTGATTTAGTTTTATCAGCCCAAAATTTTAGTTGTTCGACAGCTCCCGCTCTAAAAGTATCGCCAGCAATCATCATGACACTTTTACCTTCATTTTTATATTTATATGCTAATTTACCAATAGTAGTTGTTTTACCTACACCATTTACTCCCACAAAAAGTAACACAGTTGGACCACTTTCATTAATTTTAATTTTATCAGATAAATTTTGACCATCAACATATATTATAAATAATTCATCAACTATAACTTCTTGTAAATATTTGGTATCTTCAATTTTTTCTTCTTTTACTCTTTTTCGTAATCTTTCAATAAAATCTAAAACAGTTTTAACCCCAATATCTGCTTTTATTAAAATACTTTCGAGTTCTTCAAAATATTCATCACTTACTTTGGTATATTTAATTCCTAAAATATTCAATTTTGATACAAACTCATCTCTAGTTTTTTCAAGGCCTTTATCATATGTTTTGGCATCAGAAGAAGTTTCCTTTTTCTTAAATTTTTCTTTAAATTTGTTAAATAATCCCACTGTAATCACCTCTTTAATATTATATTATAAAATTGACAACGATACAAATATTTTGTATAATTATAATCAGTTAAACAACTTTATTTTAAAATTTATTATTAAAATATAAAACTAAAGAAAGAAGGATTCTTATGAATTTTTTTAATGATGAAACTAAAGTAGTTGCTTTGGGCGGTTTAGAAGAAATAGGCAAAAATATGTATATTGTCAGTTGTAATGACGAAATAATTATTATTGATGCTGGGGTAATGTTTCCGGAAGATGAATTATTAGGAATTGATTATGTTATTCAAGATATTTCTTTTTTAGAAGACAATCAAGATAAAATAAAAGGATTATTTATAACTCATGGTCATGAAGATCATATTGGTGGAATTTCTTTTTTACTTTCTAAAGTTAACATTCCTGTAATTTATGCTTCAAATATAGCCAAAGATTTAATTTTAAAAAAATTAGAAGAAAAAAATATTAAATTTGAAAATATTCAAAATATTACTCCTGATTTAGTTGTTAAATTTAAAACTTTGAGTGTTGAATTTATTACTGTAACTCATTCAATTCCAGGAAGCTATGGTATTGCTGTTCATACCCCAAATGGCACAGTTGTAACAACTGGAGATTTTAAGTTTGATTTAACGCCAATTGGTCCCATGGCCGATCTTGCTAAAATGGCTCGTCTTGGTAAAGAAGGAGTTAAATTATTACTTACTGATAGTACTAATGCTTTGGTGCCTGGCTTTTCTAAATCAGAAAGTTTAGTTGATGATGCTTTAAATGATATATTTGCTAAAACCTATGGCAGAATTATCATCGCTACATTCGCCTCAAATATTTATAGATTAAAACATATTGTTGAAACATGTAAAAGATATAATCGAAAGATAATAACTTTTGGAAGAAGTATGGAAAATTCTATTAATGTAGCACTTAATAATAACTTAATTGAAGATAAATCAATGTTTATAGATACTAATGCCGCCAAAGATTTAAAAAAGAATGAAATTTGTATTTTATGTACGGGATCTCAAGGTGAGCCGCTAGCGGCTTTATCAAGAATAGCGAATGGAACTCATAAACAAATTAAATTATTACCTGATGATTTAGTTGTATTTTCTTCAAGTCCAATTCCTGGAAATACAGCTGCTATTAATCGCATTATAAATAAATTATATTTAAAAGGTGTAAAAGTATATACAAATTCTCAATTAAGCGATATTCATACATCTGGTCATGCTAAAATCGAAGATTTAAAATTATTGTTTAGAATTTTAAAACCAGAATATTTTATGCCAATTCATGGAGAATATAGGATGCTTAAACATCATGGAGATATTGCTCAAATGTGCGACATTGATGAAAATAATATATTCATTTGTAAAAATGGCGAGATTGTAAGATTGAATAAAGAAAAAGCCTATAAAAGTGGTTCTATTCCCGCTGGAGATATTTATGTTGATGGATCTAGAATTGGTAATATTGGTTCATATGTTTTAAAAGATAGAAAATTTATGAGTAAAGATGGTATATTACTTACTATTTTAAATATTGATCCAATTAATAAAAAACTACTTATAAAACCAAATGTAACTACAAGAGGATTTATACTTGTTAATGAAAATCCTGAATTAATAAAAAAAATAGAAGCTAAAGTTGAAGAAATAGTTGTTAATAGTCTATCTAAAAAACAATATAATTATATCGACTTAAAGAATCAAATAATTTTTGAACTTAATCCATTTATAAAAGAACTTACTGGAAGAAGACCAATAATTACTCCGGTAATTATGGAATTAAAAAAATCACTAACTACTAATTAGTGATTTTTATTTTTTTCATATTTAATCAATTCTGATATTTCTCTTTCAAAAAAATTATCATGATTTATTAATAATTCAGAACTTATATTTCCAAAAATATTATTTACTTCCTTATCTAATAAAACTTTTTTTACTAAATTATTAAAATCTCTATAATAATTAAAACTAAATGAATGATTATAATAAGTGTTAAATAGCATACCTAAAATTTTTAATTTAGCATTATTTAAAAAAGGTAAATTATTAAAAGTTGCAGGGTAAACTTTTGGATCGACAAACATATAATTAAATTTTTGATCAACTAATAAATTTCTAGAATTTATATCAAAATATATGTACCTCTCTTTAAAAATTTCTTTTAAAGTTTGTAAAAATCTTTTATATAAATTTAAATATTCAAACATATTATCATCTTTAAATTCTATTTCACTTAAATTTTTATAGGAAGATAAATATGGCATTATAATAAAATAATAAATTTTATCATCCCAATTTAATATACCAGCATTTTCAATTGAAATTAAATGCAAATTTTTAAAACTAGTATTAGGAAGGTAATCGGCAATATTAGATACTCTTTTAATTATTTGTTTATCATTCAAAATTTTTACATAAATTTCATCATCTGAAATACTTTGTAAGTTTTCAAATTCTTTTTTAGAAATTTCAATCATAATAAAATAACCTCCCAATCAGAGGTTATTTTATCATAAGAATTATTTTTTAACAATTACTATTTTGCTTGTTCTTCCGCTCTAGTCTCTCTAATTACAGTAATTTTAATTGTGCCTGGATATTGCATTTCTTTTTCAATTCTATCTTTTATATCACGAGCAATTTTATAACTTTTTAAATCATCAACTTCATCAGGTTTAACCATAACTCTAACTTCTCTACCTGCTTGAACAGCATATGTTTTTTCGACTCCCTCAAATGAAGAAGAAATTTCTTCAAGTTGTTCAAGTCGTTTAACATAGTTTTCTAATGAATCATTTCTAGCGCCTGGACGAGAAGCAGATAAAGTATCAGCTACTTGAACTAAAGTTGATATAACTGAATTAGGCTCAGTATCTCCATGATGAGAAGCAATGGCATTGCAAACAATAGGATCTTCTTTATATTTTTTGGCTATTTCTAAGCCAATTTCTACATGGCTTCCTTCTATTTCAAAATCAATTGCTTTACCAATATCATGTAGTAGGCCAGCTCTTTTAGCAAGCATTATATTTTCATTTAATTCTCCTGCTAATAATCCACAAAGTTTAGCTACTTCAATTGAATGAGTTAAAGCATTTTGACCATAACTAGTTCTAAATTTTAATTTACCAATTAAATTGACAAGTTCCGGATTAACTTTAGTAAGTCCAACTTCATATATAGCATCATTACCAATACTAGTAATCTTTGTTTGCATATCTTTGCTAACTTTATCATATAATTCTTCAATTCGTGATGGATGAATTCGTCCATCTTTAATTAATGATTCAATAGTTATCTTAGCAATTTCTCTTCGCAATGGATCAAATGAAGATATAACTATCGCTTCAGGTGTATCATCAATTATTAAATCAACACCAGTAACAGCTTCAATAGTTCGGATATTTCTTCCTTCTCTTCCAATTAATCTACCTTTCATTTCATCATTTGGAAGTTCAATTACAGAAACTGTTTGTTCACTAGCAACATCACTTGCATATCTTTGCATAGAAGAAGTAACTAAAGCCTTTGCTTTTTCTTGAGCATGTAATTTTGCTTCTGCTTCTTGTTCTTTAATATATTCTGCAATTTCAATGCTCATATTTTCTTCTACTCTTTTCATGATTAAATCATGAGCTTTTTCTTTAGAAAATTTAGAAATCTTTTCTAAACGTTCCATTTCTTCTTTTAATAAATCGTCTATTTTAACTTCTTTTTCTTGAATATTCTTTTGTAATTTACTTAAATTACTATCTTTTTCATTTAATAAGCTATCTCTTTCCTGTAACATCTCTTCTCTTTTATCAAGATTTTGTTCTCTTTGCATTAATCTTTCTTCACTTGCAGTAATTTCAGCTTTCTTTTCTTTTATTTCAAGATCAACTTGTTTTTTTAATTTAAAAGATTCTTCTTTTGCTTCTAATAAAGAGTCTCTTTTTTGTCTTTCAGCCTCTTTTTTAGCATTTTCAATTAATTTTTCAGCTTTTGAAACTTTATTTTTATTTTTAATTGTAGAGACAGTAAAAAAAGTTCCTCCACCAACGATTAATCCAAAAACAAGAGTTAAAATGGACATTGTTGTAAATACCATTTTATATTCCTCCGTTATTTATATTATAGAAATTATATATAATTTTATATAAAGTATCTATAATTTAATTATAAATAAAAAAAGATTATATTGCAATAAATAATTTTGCAATTTAAAAAACTGGTTGTAAAAGTTTTGAATTTTATGTACTTATTTAAAAACACAGTTAATTAAAAAAATAAACTACTTTCAATTTAAATTTAAAAGTAGTTTTTATATTATTATATTTATCCATAAACACTTTTTAAATATATTTTTTTCATTTTCTATTAGTAACACTATTACATCTTCATCTTTTTCTGTTTTTATTTCTCTTTCATATATTTATCTTAGATTTTTTTATTAATTGGGTCGCTAAATTTTTTATCAATAAATCTTTTCATTAATTTTAAGTAAACTAAGCGGTTTTTTTGTATTTTATTTATATACTTAAATTTTGGATGTGAATATAAGAAACAATTCCCTACTTCTTGTAAATTTGGTGAAATTAGTACTTGTAAAAATTTATTATGAAATAAGAAATCATATTTTACTTTTTCTAATTTTGGGGAAGTTAGCTTTCGTAATATTTCATTCGAAAATAAAAAATCATTGCCTACTTCTTTTAATTTTGGAAAATTTAGCTCTTGTAAAGAGATATTATAGTATAAAAAATCCTCTCCTACTTCTTGTACATTTGGGAGACCTAGCTCTTGCAAAGTTTTATTATAATGTAAGAAATAATCCCCTACTTTCTCTATATTAGGATTATATAACTTTATCATTTCATTATTTTCATTTAGTACTATTTTTATATCTTCCCCATTTTTTATTTTTATTTTTATTACTTTTTCTTTTTCACTTTTCTCTATTTCTATCTTTTCTATATCTTTTATAGTTTCTATAAATGAATCATTTATTTCTTCATCATATAACTTTATTTCTTTTTTTACTAAATCCATTATAAAATAATCTAATATTATATATTTTTCTTTTTCATATCTTTTTACTTCAAAATTATCTATTATTATATTATTTGGACAATAATATATATTATTTATTTCGCGGTGATTATATTTATAATACTTTCCGTCATTGGCTTTGACATATCCTTCTAGTTCAAACCAATTGTTTTTATGTTGCTGGATTAGTCCATATTCTCTTTCAAAACTTTCGGTTAATCCTTCAATTATATTTTCTAGGTTATTAGAAAATGTTGAATCTGGATTATGTACTGTATGATTATATCTATTTTTTATTGATAAGGTATGGGATGAATCTTTTGTAAACTGGATACTTATTACACTTGTTCCATATTTATCTTGTCTTTGGGGATTTTTATAATCTTTTCTTTTTATTTTATCTACATCTTTTTTTACGGCAAAAAATACCCTACATCGATTTAATCTTCCTCCTTTAAATGTGCATAATTCTTCTCCTTTTGAATAATACTTTTTAAAACTTTGTATTTCTTCTTCACTTTGACATTCATATAAATTATATCCAGCTTCACTTAATAATTCTTTCGGTGTTTTATTTACTTTTATTTCATTATTAATTTTTATATCTATTAAACTATATATATAATTTTTAAATAAATTTTTTATTCCCTGATTTATAATATCTTTACATATACTATGATTTTGTTCAAAGTGGTTTAAAAGTAATTTTGGTAGTAAACCTTCTGTTTCTAATATAGTTGAAAAGAAATCTCGACACATCTTTGCCATTTCTTCTCCATACTTTTTCTTTATTATTTTTAAATCTGAATTCATTTTTAGTCACCCTCTACATATTAATTATAAAATATTATATATTT
>CANRDL010000032.1 GCA_947629405.1 uncultured Bacilli bacterium | reverse complement strand
AAATTTAGAAATCTCGTGTCTTTTTGTAGTGTCTATAATATCACAAAAATTTATTCTTGACAAATCTTAGAATGTCATTTTAAATAACAATTGAAAATAAAATTAAAAAATGTTATTATTTAAATATAATAGGAGGGTATCATTATGCAGGGATTAAGTGATATTAATAAATCAGTAATTGAGAATTTAAAAAACAACTATGCTAACTTTAATGACCTAGAAATAATTGATAATGAATTAGTCTTCAAAAGCAAAAAAATAAATTTATATCAATTTAATTTACTTGATCTTTTTAATAATTATTCTCTTCTTAAAAAAAATATAAAATATTTAAAATCTGAAGATTTTTACAACATTGTCGAACTTCACATAATTTTTCTTTATACCGATAAGTATAAAAATTTAAAATTATTTTACTATTATTTAGAAAATTTATTTAAGTATGAAGATTATTTAAATTCTAACTTACAAAATATTTTAAATAACTATGTTAAACAGTTTATCGATTTAGAAAAAAATGAAAATTTAAATATTAATCAAAAGGAAGCATTAAATAAATATCATCAATTAAAAGTTGAAAAACAAAACTTAATTGATGATGCATATAATCGTTATAAAAATTTTATTAACGCTATAAATAATCCAGGTGCTAGTGTTGAAAGCGGCTTTGTAAATGCCATATTATTAATTGTTATTGTATTGTGTGTTGGCGTAATTACCGCTGTCTTCTTAATTAGTCGTATTTAAAAAAGTCATAAAAATGACTTTATTTTTTTGTAAGTAATAATTTAATTGCTGTTTTAGATTCTCCATCAATTTCAATATCACTAAAGGCCGGTACTAGTGAAATATCTTCGCCACTAGTTACTATAAAACTTCTGGCAATTATAATTGCTTTAATCGCTTGGTTTAATGAACCAGCACCAATAGTTTGAATTTCAACAGTTCCTTTTTCTCTAAAAATATTGGCAATTGCCCCAGCTACTTTACTAGGATTTGATTTACTTGATACTTTTAATGTTTCCATAATATATATTTCCTTTCTTTTATAATTAAATATATGAAATTGTAAATATTTTTATGCTTGTGAATTTTTTTTATTTATGATAATATACCTAGGTATTAAGGAGAAGAAAAATGGCAACTGCATTAATAATACTACTTTTAATACTATTTATTGAATTTTTCAGTTTAAGTTTTAATTTAATTTTCTTTAAAAAAAAAACTAGAATTATATGATAGTATAATAGAAAAAAATTTAAATTATAAAAATATGGATAAAGTTTTTAAAAATTGTAAAGATCTATTTAATAAAAGATATAATAAAAAAAATAATTTAATTATAAATTTGATTCCTTTTTATAATGTTTTGGAATATTTTAAAGCAGAAGATTTTATACAAAAAGAAAAAGAAAATATTAATTATAAACCTACATTAAAATTTAAAACAAGCAGTGAACCGCTAGAAAGATATTCTGATGTTGTTATTAATATTCACAATTATAAAGAAGTTAATGATTTTAATGAAAATATAGACTATAAAAATTTAGAAGAAGAAAAAGGATATAGTAAAATAAAACGAAGATACTAATATTATTAAAAAAAGTAAACATTTTTTGAATGTTTACTTTTCTTTATTATTTTGTTCCCATCTAGCAAATATCCCACAAGGCATAATTAAGCTTGTATTTTCAACTTTAAATCCTAATTCATCACTATAAATAATACCATCATTTTTTTTATTAATAGTTAATTTTAAAATATTTTCAATCATAGTTTTATCAACATTATTACTATAAGAATTTATTAAAAATACCAAAGGATTATCCGATAATAAATTAGTACAATCTTCTACTAACGAATATAAATCTTTTTCAATATTCCATATTTCATTTTTACTTCCTCTACCAAACGTTGGTGGATCCATAATGATAATATCGTATTTATTATTTCTTCTAATTTCTCTTTTAACAAATTTTTTTACATCATCAACTATAAATCTAATATTTTTATCTTCTAAATGTGATGATTTCATATTTTCTTTTGCCCAATCTACCATACCACGCGAAGAATCAACATGAACAACACTAGCATTTACACTAGCACAAGCAAGTGTTGCCCCACCTGTATATGCAAATAGATTTAATACTTTAATTTCTCTTTTTGCATTTTTTATTTTATTAATTAAATAATCCCAATTATAGGCTTGTTCAGGAAATAAACCAGTATGTTTAAAGCCCATTAATTTTAAATTAAAAGTAAGGTTTTTAAAATTTATTTGCCAAGAATTTTTTAAATCATTATTGATAATTTTCCAAGAGCCACCACCAGTATTACTTCTCGTATATACGGCATCAATTTTTCCTTCATAATTATCATTATTCCATATTGCCGAAGTTTCTGGACGATCTAAAATAATACCATTCCATGATTCAATTTTTTTACCATTTCCAAGATGTATTACTTTATAATCTTTTATTTCTTTAACAATTTGCATACCATCACCTAAAAAAATTATATCAATTAACAAATAAAAAAGCCATAGGCTTTTTACAAAAGAATCAAAATCAAAAATAAAATGAGCAACAAGAAAATAATTATGAAAATATATTTTTTAGATATAGATTTTTTTTCATTAGAAGAATTAGGAGATACTTTAGCTCTTTGACCAACTGATACATCATACCAGGGTATATTATTTTGAGAACTAACAACTTTAGGCTTTTTATCTATTTTTTCATCTACTTTGCAATTACAAACTGGACAATAAATTACGCCTCTAGATACAGGTGATCCACAATTTTTACAAAATTTCATTTTCTACACCTCTTTAAAGTTTCTTTCATTTAAATAATATTAAATATTTAATTCTAAGTCAATTAAAAATGAGAATTACTCATTCTCATAATTATAAACTCCATGAATTTTTTCAAGATCTGAAGTACTTAATTGATCCACAATCCATTTATTATCTTTTTTAGTTAAATTAAATGTAATATCATAATCAATTGTATCAGAAGTATTTTTCATTTGTTCTAATTTATAATCATTAAATTTTGATTCATCCAATTCTTTATTTTCATCGGTAAATTCATCACTGCTATCTTGCATGTATAAATCAGCATTTTGTTCTGCTTTATAAAAATCATAAACAGTTATTTTAGCAGTTACCGTCGCTGTATTTCCATCAATCTTTTCATCTTGAATATCATATTTTAAATCTTTATATTGTTTTTTTAATATTTCCTTATATGTATCTTTTTGCGAATCAGTAAAATCATATCCCTCTACAAATGTATCTAATTCATCTAAAATATCTGAATCATTATTATTATACTTATCCAAAAATTCTCTTACACTTTCTTTTGGTGATGAATCCATTAAATTTAAACTACAACCAAATGTTAAAAATAGCAAAGCAAATACAATTAATATTTTTTTCATAATCTTCTCTCCTTTTATTAGTATTATGAAAAAATATTTAGTTTTTATACATTATAAATGGTTTTGCCTGATTATTTCCAAATTCTTTATATATACTTATCAATTCATTATTATATTTAAAAAAAGCATATTTTTCTTTAAAAAATTTATCTATTATTGCTCCATTTTTTATAAGTTTATATTTTTTTTGATCTAAATTTATTTCGATATAATCATCTAATATATCATATACACTTAATAAATCACTCTTTTTAACATCCGCAATTTTTAAGCAATCTTCTATTTTAAATTTTCCCTGTTTAGTTCTTCTAAGTTCTACCATAGTGGCAAAAGTATTTAGATCTTTGGCAATATCTTCAATTAAACTGCGAATATAACAACCTTTACTAACAGTTACTTTAAATGTTATTAAATCGTCAGTAAATTTTATTGGAATAATATTTTTAATTGTAACTTCTTGCGTTGGTAATTCTACTTTTTCATTATTTCTAGCATATTCATATAGTTTTTTACCCTTGACTTTTTTAGCCGAATAAATAGGAACCGTTTGCCTATAAGTTTTTTCAAAACTTTTTAAAACTTTATTTATTTTTTCAATATTACCAGAATATTGTTTTTTGTTTATTATTTTACCAGTAATATCACCCGTATCGGTTTGAATACCTAATTTCATTGTCGCAATATATTCTTTGTATGTTGATGTAAGTTCATTAACAAGTTTTGTACATTTGCCTAAAACAATAATTAATACACCGGTAGCAAGGGGATCCAAAGTTCCCGTATGTCCCACTTTTTTGATATTAAATTTTTTCGATATTTGATTTACTACATCTCTAGAAGTTACTCCTTTTTCTTTATCAACTAAAAATATGCCATCCATTTATATCACCAAAAAAATAATACCATAATTTGTAAAAATAAAAAAGATTGCTAAGCAATCTAATTTATACCATTTTCATTTAAGAAATTTTTAAATGTATCATATTCGCCATATCCAACCCAAATATCTTTAATACTACCTCCACTTAAGATAGCAACAGTTGGAGTATAACCATAAATTGATTCATAATCTGTTTGATTTTTATTATTATAGCTTTCAGTCATACTATTAATTAAATTAGTCATATCTTCATAACCCTCAGATGAACTATCATATTTAGTAATATCAACATAATATGTTTTATAGCCTAATTCTTCTTGAGCTTTTTTAAGAGATGGTAAGAATTTTACACAATAAGCACATGTACTTCTTCCTAAATAAATTACACTTGTATCATCTTTTTTAGAAAGATCCATAAATTCTTCAGCATCTATTTCTTCAAAATCTGATACATCATAATCAGCATTTTCTTCTTCACTTACCTGAGTATTGTTATTGCTAGAAGTACTTTTAATAATACCAGTTTTAGCCAAAAGTACTATGGTATTAAAAACTAATAAAGCGATAATAATATATAAACAAATCATTATTTTCTTTTCATTTTTACTTTTTTTCTCCATCATATCCTCCTGTATTAATTATAGCAATTATTTCTTTATTTTAAAAGTAAAAAATAGGCAAGTACTAAAATTCCTAAGATTATTCTATATACTCCAAATATTTTAAAATCATGTTTTTTAATATATTTTACTAAAAATTTAATGGCAATTAAAGAAACTATAAAAGAAACAAGCATTCCTAAAATTAAAATTATTAATTCATTACTAGTATAAGAAAAACCAAATTTTAATATTTTTAAAAAACTAGCACCAAACATAACTGGAATTGCCAAAAAGAATGTATATTCAGTTGCAACACTTCTAGAAACTCCTAAGATTAAAGCTCCTAAAATAGTTGCCCCACTTCTTGATGTTCCAGGAATTAGGGATAATACCTGAAAAAGACCAATATAAATTGCTAAAGAATATGACAAATCTTTTAAAGAATTATATTTAGCTTTTTTTTCTCTATTTTTATTCTCAATTAAAATAAAGAAAATACCATATAAAATTAAAGTAATTACTACCGTTACATAATTGTAAAAAATAGCATCAATTTTATCATCAAATAAAAGACCAATAATTGCAGCGGGAAGACATCCTACTAAAACTTTACTCCACAAAATCCAAGTATTTTTCTTCTCTTCTTTATCTTTACTTAATGAAAAAGGATTTAATTTTTTAAAATAAAGAACTATAACGGCCATTATGGCTCCCAATTGAATTACAACCCTAAACATTTCCATAAATTCATTTGTTACATTTAATTTAATAAATTCATCAAGTAAAATTAAATGACCTGTACTACTAATCGGTAACCATTCAGTAATTCCTTCGACAATACCAAAAAAAATAACTTTAATTAATTCTAATAAATTCATATTACCCTTTCTTTCTAATAAATATTTTAATAGTTAAAAATATAAATATAACAATAAGCACAATCCAAGTGATTTTTGAATATTTATTTAAAACAACAATAATTTTCCCCCAAGAACTTCCTAAGATGCTTCCTAATACTATTAATACACTATTCCATATAATTGTACCAAAAAATGTGTAGATAATAAACCTCAAAAAATTCATTTTGCACATACCAGCTGGTATAGATATTAAACTTCTAACAATGGGGATAAATCGACAATAAAAAACTGCTTTATATCCTTTATTTAAAAACCAATCATTAGACTTTAAAATATTTTCTTCTTTTATTCTTAATATTTTACCCACTCTACTTTTAGAAAATTTAATTATCCTATCTTTATTTAATACATAACCTAAATAATATAAGATAATGGCTCCAAAAATAACTCCTAATGTTGATATAACAATCATTTCTAAAATTGTTAAAGAAGTATAATTAGTCATAAATCCCCCAAAAGTAAGTATAACTTCAGATGGTATTGGAGGAAATAAATTTTCTATACATAAAAGAGAAAATATTCCAATATAGCCATAATTTTCAATAATCATAAGAATTATTTCTTGCATACAAACCCCTTTAATAAATTTTATTTAAAACTTAAAAAAAAAGACATTAATTTGCCTTTTTTGACCTTTTTACTTTTTGATTGTATAAATACTCTTCAATATGAACTTGATGATAAGCTGGGTTATAACTTTTAAGTTCATCATACATTTCTATAAATTCATTATTTTCATTATTATTATAATTATTACTAAACTTAACATCATAATTAGTAGAATCTTCGGGAATTATTTTTTGACCTTTTCTAAATATTATTTTATAAGTATCATCTTTTTCTTTTTTAATAAATAAACAACTTGAATATTCATAAATTTCCCCATCAGAATGATATTCAATCATCCCATCTTTTATTAAATTAATATTATCTGTGGCATTTAAATTAGTATATAATTTATCTATAAGAGAATAAATAAAATAATTTTCCTTAGTTATACTAAATTCATGAGTATCTTCTTTCTCTTTATTATCTTTTTCATAAATATATTTCCAATGTAGATTTAATTCTCCTGGAAATGATATTTCAAATTTTCCTTCATTTGTTTTAATATAAAATACATCATCTTTTGTTCTTTCTACTGCTAACATTGTTAAAACCTAACCTCCTAAAATCATTATAACAAATATAAAATTATTTTAAAACTATAAATTATACAGTTTGTTTATTTTTTTCATAAGCTTCAACTACAGCTTTTGTTAGTTGATCAGCACAGGAAGTATCTTTTAAACCACATTTAATTCCCCCAATTTTTTCTTGTATTTCTTTAACTGTCATTCCTTCAACTAATCTCGGTAAAGCTTGTAAATTACCAGGACATCCACCATATAAAAATTTTACATTGGTAATTATATTGCCATTTAAATCAAATTTTATTTCTTTGGGACAAACACCTTTTGTCTTATATGTATAAGTCATCTACAAATCTCCTTATCTTACTTTTTAGATTCAATTATATTTTAAAAAAAATATAATAAAATATCAAGTTAATATAATTAATTTGACAATTAGTTTTTTTAATGTTATTTTATTATCAATAGAGGTGAAGGATATGAAAAAAATTTCTATTTTAAATGTATCAGTTTTACTTCTAGCTTTATTATTTTCGATGTAGAAATAATAAGGCCTATTTGAGTTGAAAAAATTTAAATCCTTATATTTCTACTAAATTAAGAAATATAAGGATTTTTTTAATAGGAGGAAATTTATGTGTTATATAAAATTTATAGATAGAATAATTTATTTATTATTACTATTATCCCCCTTAGGTGGGGAAATTTAGAAAATATATTAAAAAATTATAAAAATAAGAAAGGAAATTAAATATGGAAAAAATAAAAATATTTGATACTACTTTAAGAGATGGGGAACAATCTCCTTCATGTAGTATGACTTTAGAAGAAAAAATAAAAGTTGCTAAAGCATTAGAAAATTTGGGAGTAGATATTATTGAAGCAGGTTTTGCTGCTAGTTCATTAAAAGATAAGCAAGCGATTATAGAAATTTCTAAAGCAGTTTCAAAACCAGTTGTTACATCTTTAGCTCGTCTTGTAAAAAAAGATATTGATGATGCCTATGAATCATTAAAATTTGCTAAAAAAGCAAGAATACATGTTTTTATTGCCACTAGCAAAATCCACATGCGCGACAAATTAGAAATGAGTGAAGAAGAAGTACTTACTAATGTTTCTAAATATGTAACTTATGCTAAACAATTAGTTGATGATATTGAATTTTCAGCAGAAGATGCCACAAGAAGCGATATTTCTTTTTTAACAAAAGTTTTACAAACAGCAATTAATTGTGGCGCTACAACAATAAATATTCCGGATACGGTGGGATATCTAAATCCTATAGAATATATGGAATTTATAAACCAAATTAAACAAAATCTAATCATTCCTGATTCTGTTACTTTATCTTGTCATTGTCATAATGACTTAGGTATGGCGGTTGCTAATTCTTTATCTAGTGTTTTAGTGGGTGTAAAACAAATTGAATGTACTATTAACGGAATTGGCGAAAGAGCTGGTAATGCTTCCTTAGGAGAAATTGTTGCTGGTTTGGCTGTTCGAAAAGATTATTACCATAAAGAAACAAATATAAATAAAAAAGAAATATACTCCGTTAGTAAATTAATTGCTGAAATCGTTAATTCTCCTAT
>CANRDL010000031.1 GCA_947629405.1 uncultured Bacilli bacterium | reverse complement strand
ATTTAGAAATCTCGTGTCTTTTTGTAGTGTCTATAATATCACAAAAATTTATTCTTGACAAATCTTAGAATGTCACTATATAAAATATTTTCAATATTTCAACGCAACAAAAAACTAATACTTATTGTATTAGCTTAATTATTATTTTACATATAAAATAAATGAAACTATAATAAATAAAAATCCTAAAATAGCTGTAATTCTTGTAATTAGAAGCTCTGTTCCTCTTTCTTTACGATTTTGAAATAAATTTTCATTCCCACCACTTATTATTTGGCTTGAGTCAGTTGCTTTATTACTTTGAAGAAGTACAATAGCTATTATTAAAATTGAAATAACTAATAAAAACATTTCCATAATCTTCACCTGTTTCTCTCACTAAACTAATTTAACATAAAAATTTATTTAAATCAACTTATTTTGTAATTTCTTCTTCAATTCTTAAAAGTTGATTATATTTTGCTATTCTTTCACCACGGCATAAAGAACCAGTTTTAATAAAAGGAATATTAAGTCCAACTGCTAAATCAGCAATAAATGTATCTTCTGTTTCACCACTTCTATGGGAAATAACTAAATTGTAATTATTTTTCTTTGCTAAATTTATTGTTTCAATCATTTCACTGATAGTACCTATTTGATTTGCTTTTAATAAAATAGCATTGGCACATTTATTTTCAATTCCTTTTTTTAATAACTCTTTATTAGTAACAAAATAATCATCACCAACAATCATTATTTTATCACCAATTTCTTTTGTTAATGTTTTTAAACTATCAAAGTCATTTTCTTCAAAAGGATCCTCAATAGAGATTATTGGATATTTATCTATTAAATATTTATAATATTCAATCAACTTTTTAGCCGATACGGCCTTTCCATCTATCAAATAACAATTTTGATTAGCTAGATAAAATGAAGTAGCGGCAACATCAATAGCAATATAAACATCTTTTCCAGGAATATATCCCGCAGCCATAATTGCTTTATTTATTAATGATAAAGCCATTTCATTATTTTTAAACTTTGGAGAAAATCCTCCTTCATCTCCGACACTTGATGAAATATTATTAGTTTCTAATATCTTTTTTAAAACATGAAATATTTCTGCTCCTACTCGCAATCTTTCTTTGAAAGTTTTTACTACTGGTACAATCATAAATTCTTGGAAAGCAACACCATTATTAGAATGCTTACCACCATTAATAATATTCATCATCGGAATTGGTAGACCATAAGTTCCCGTATTAACATATTGATAGAGATTTTTATTTTCCGAAATAGCACAAGCTTTTAAAGTAGCAAGCGAAACAGCTAAAATAGCATTTCCTCCTAAATTATTTTTTAATTTAGTTCCATCTAACTTAACTAGCAATCTATCAATTTTTAATTGATTAAGTTCTATTCCAATTAAATTAGGTTTTATAATTTTGTTTATATTTTCAACTGCTTTTAATACTCCAAGCCCTTGATATCTTTTAACATCTTTATCTCGAAGTTCTAAAACTTCTTTTGAACCAGTTGAGGCTCCACTTGGCACACTAGCGCGAACCTTTCGCATATTATCTAAAAAAAGCTCGACTTCAACTGTCGGGTTTCCTCTAGAATCAAGAATCTCACGAGCTATGATATCTTGAATTTTTGTCATATTTTATTTCCCCTTTATATTCAATTTACTTATACTTTTAGCATTCTTTTTAAGAATATTAATATACATTATATCTAACAAAATATTTATTATTGTAAATACTCCAATAGTTTGTGATTTAAAGAATAAATAATCAAATGGATAAATAAATATTGTAATAGCTAATGTTATTGATAAAATCATATTTAAAATTACAATAAATAGCATTTGTTTATTAACTTTATTTACATATAATGGAATTGATAATTTATATAATGCTGTTATTATAAAGTATAATCCAGCTAAAATTGTTAAATCAATTTTAGTAGTTGTAGAATTTATCATAGTATATATACCTAAAATAGCTAAAATTATAGTATATACTAAATCTAATTTAAATATTGAATAAACTTTTTTTCTTTGAATAACATAAGAATAAATTATAAATATACTTTCGATTATTATTGAAGCCCCAAACAAATATGATAAAACAGTTACCGACATACTTTTAATAAAAAATGCCAGTAATGACACTATTGCTAGTGGTATTAAAGCTCCTAATTTTAAATATAAATTCCTTTTATATTCTTTCATAAGTATCACCCTATTTAAATACTAACATAAACATTAAAAAAATGCAATTTATTTAATTAATTTTTCTTCATCATTTTCAATTTCTACCTGGGAAATAGAATTAAATCTTTTGGTTATTTTATCAGTGGTAGTATGAATATCCTTAACATCTTTATTAACAGTTTCAATACTTCTAGATAATTTATCCCATCTTTCCTTATAACGATCAAATTCAAGTCCTAATTTTTTTAACTCGGTATGAATTACTTTAGCATATTTGCTTCTTTCTATATCCATAACTATCATTTGAATAACTGTTAAAGTACTCATCAAGGTTGTTGGTGATGTTAACCAAACTCTTTTTTTAAAAGAATATTCTACTAAATCACTATGATGAGCATTAATTTCCGCAAATATCGCTTCAGCTGGTAAAAACAAAATTGCTTCATTAGCGGTTTCACCTAAAATAATATATTTAGAAGCAATAGTATCAATATGATTTTTTACATCCATTTTAAATTTTTTCAAATAGGTATTTCTATCAACTTTAGACAAAGAAGTATCCATCATTTTTTGATAATTTTCTAAAGGAAATTTTGAATCAATACAAATTGTACCTAGAGGTGATGGCGCATAAACTACAGCATCTACTTGTTTGCCATTGGATAAAAGATGTTGAATATCATATAATTTTCCTCTTTTCTCACCAAAGACCGAAGTTAAAATATTATTTAAGTTAACTTCCCCAAATATTCCCCTAGTTTTTTTATCAGTCAAAACACTTTGTAAAGAAACTATTTCTGTAGAAAGGCCATCAATCTTTTTTTGGGCTTCGTCTATTTTAGAAAGACGCTCTAATACTGATGTAAAAGTTTTATTAGTTTTTTCAAAATTTTGATCAAGTCTTTCATTTACTTTATTATCTATTAAATTAAGTTTATTTTCTATTTTATCATTTAATTTTTCAAAATCAGATAAAATTGTGCGACTAAAATCTGTTTTAAAATCACCAATTTCTTTAACTATATCAACTTCTAATTTTTGCGCTTTTTCTAAATTATCAGCGCGATTGTTTTTGATAATTAAAATAATTAGTAACAACAGTACAATTATTAATAAACTAATAACTAAATAAATCATATTTACTCCTTATATTTTATATTTCTTCTTAGCAATTAATGCCGCTATATACATTAAAGTAAGTCCTATTATTACTTTAACTATACATTTTATATTTGTCAAGGATTCAAAAAAAGAACAACCAATAAATCCCCAAAAATAAATTTCCAAAAATTTACCAAGAGCTAATCCCCAAATATATTTTTTTATATTTATTTTACTACAACTACAAATTAAGGTAATTAAAAAAGTAGGATTAAAAGGTATAGCATATAAAATAACTAAATTAATTAAACTTATATGGGAAAATTTATCTAAATATTTTTTACTTTTTTTAAATTTAAAATTAAATTTAGCAACTATATTAAAAACAATTATTGCTCCTAAAACACTAAAAATCCAAGAAGCAAGAAAACCAACTAATTTACCATAAGATATAAAAATAATTGTCACAAACAAGGATAGAGGCAAAAAAGGTAACATTGCTTCTAATAAAATTAAAAGAGAACAAACTATTAATCCAATTTCTTTATAATTTATAATTAAATTAGTTAAGAAAATATTAATTTCATTAAAAATATCCATATTATAATATATGGATTATTTTTAATTTTATTTGCATTCATTTATATCATCAACCGGCTTTAAATCGACACAGCATTTCGTAATATTTAATTCGCAAGATGAAAACGGATGATAAAGACAACTATTTAATCTTTCATATTTACTTTTTACAGGAGTGAAAGATGTAATAGCACTAGTTGTAAAACTGATAGCTGTTGGAATAAAAAATATTATTATACCCGCTACTACTTTTTTAATAATTGATGTTGAAGCATCTTTTACGGCTTTATCATCTCCACTAATTACTGCTTTGCCTAAATCAACTGTTCCAGCGATTATAATTATTAAAGGAATAGCTATTTCTAAAAAGAAAATTATATATCCGGCAAAATGTACCGTATTCATTACATTATAATCTTTACTAAAATCTTCTACTCCACAATTTTTTGATACATTAATTAATGATAAAAATAAATTAGACATATTATCACCTAAAAAAATTATAACATAAAAAAAACTAATTGACATTAGATTTTTTTAAATAAGTAACATCATAACCAATAAATTCTAAAATAGAACAAGCTTTTTTAGCATGATATCCTTTTTGACATGTAATATAATATTTCTTACTTTTATCAAGTAATGTATTTCTATTTGTGATTAATTTATCTAAGGAAACATTAATTGCATTGGGAATATTTTTTCCTTCTTCCAAATTAATTAATGTTCCCATATTAGAATGATATTCTGATTCATAAATAGCTTTCATTTTATATATCACCTGTTGTATTTTATGAAGTGAGTATCTACATGTATATTTTATTTAACTATAATATTTACAATTTTATTTTTTACAACTATCTTTTTAATAATTTCTAAACCATCAGTATATTTTTTAACATTGTCATTAGCTAAAGCAATTTCTAATACTTTATCTTCTTCCATATCAACATTAATTGTAATCTCACCACGCAATTTACCATTTACTTGAACTCCAATAGTAATTTTATCATCTACTATTTTATCTTTATCATATTCTGGCCATGGTTCATAAGCAATAGTTTTGTTATGTCCTAAATGTTCCCAAATTTCTTCAGTCATAAAAGGAGCAACTGGATTTAAAAGTTTAATAAATCCTTCAGCCATATATTTTGGAAATTTATCTTCTTTATAAACGGCATTAATAAAAATCATCATTTGACTTATTGCCGTATTAAAGTTTAAAGTTTCAAAATCTTCTGTTACTTTTTTTACAGTTTGATTATATATTTTTTCTAAGTTTGCATTTTCATCATCAGAAATTTTATTTTCTTCAACATATAAACGCCATACACGATCTAAGAATTTTTTGGAACCAATTACAGCATTATCATTCCAAGGTTTATCGGCTTGTAAAGGTCCCATAAACATTTCATAAAATCTTAAAGTATCTGCTCCATATTCGTTAACAATATCATTAGGATTTACGGAATATTCAGGATATCTTTTACCCATTTTAATTCCATTAGATCCTAAAATCATACCTTGATGAACTAATTTCTTAAAAGGTTCTTTTACAGGAACTATTCCTTTATCATATAGATAATTATTCCACATACGCGAATATAGTAAATGACCAACAGCATGTTCTGGTCCACCAACATACAAATCAACTGGTAACCAATGCTTTAATAATTTATTGTCCGCAATTTCTTTATCATTATGGGGATCAATATAGCGTAGGAAATACCAAGATGAACCAGCTGATCCTGGCATCGTAGAAGTCTCTCTTTTACCTTTTTTGCCATCGACTAAAACATTAACCCAATCGCTTGCTTTTTCTAAAGGAGAGGCTCCTGTTTTAGATGGTGAATAATCATCTAATTTAGGTAATATCAAAGGAAGTTCGTCATCTTTTAAAGCACAAGATGTTCCATCTTCAAAATGAACAACGGGAATAGGTTCTCCCCAATATCTTTGACGAGCAAATATCCAATCACGAATACGATAATTAATTTGTTTCTTACCAACTTTTTTTTCTTCAAGCCATTTAATCATTTTATCAATTGCTTCTTCTTTACCTAAGCCATCTAAGAAAGAAGAATTAATATGTACTCCATCTTGAGTATAAGCCTCTTTTTCAATATTTCCGCCTTTTAAAACTTGAATAATAGGAATATTAAATTTTTTAGCAAATTCATAATCGCGATCATCGTGAGCCGGAACAGCCATTATAGCTCCAGTTCCATAGCTTGCTAAAACATAATCAGAAATCCAAATTGGAATTTTTTCTTCATTTACGGGATTAATTGCATAGGCCCCTGTAAATACACCAGTTTTTTCTTTATTAAGTTCTGTTCTTTCTAATTCAGATTTAGTAGCGCATATTTCTTGATATTTTTTAACCTCATCTTTTTTATCATCAGTAGTAATTTTATTTACCAGTTCATGTTCGGGAGATAAAACACAATATGTTGCTCCAAATAAAGTATCACAACGAGTAGTAAATACGGTAAATTTATAATCTGTATCAGCAACCTTAAAATCTACAGCGGCCCCAATACTTTTGCCAATCCAATTTCTTTGAATTTCTTTAGTTGATTCAGGCCAATCAATTTCATCTAAACCATTTAATAATTTTTCAGCATATTTAGGAATATCAATAACCCATTGTTTCATATTTTTTCGAACAACAGGATATCCACCTCTCTCACTTTTTCCATCAATTATTTCATCATTAGATAAAACTGTTCCCAATTCTTCACACCAATTTACAGGCATATCAACATATTTTGCTAGACCATCTTCATATAGTTTTTTAAAAATCCATTGAGTCCATTTATAATAATTTGGATCAGATGTGGAAACTTCTCTATCCCAATCAAATGAAAAACCTAACATTTTAAGTTGATCTTTAAAAGTTTTAATGTTTTCATTAGTAAATATGGCGGGATGATTTCCCGTTTTAATAGCATATTGCTCAGCAGGTAAACCAAATGAATCAAACCCCATTGGATGAAGCACATTATATCCTTGCATTCTCTTCATACGACTAACTATATCAGTTGCAGTATAACCTTCTGGATGTCCAGCATGAAGTCCTACCCCAGATGGATAAGGAAACATATCAAGAGCATAAAATTTTGGTTTAGAAAAATCATAAACATCAGTTTTAAATGTTTCATTTTCCTCCCAATATTTTTGCCATTTTTTTTCTATTTTTTTAAAATTCATCATTTTTTGTCAACTACTCCTTTTTTTATAATTAAGATGCCAATTAAAGTATATAAAGTAAAAATTAAAATAAATAATATAATAAAACCAATTATCATTTGCAAAATAAACTTTAATGGTATTAGAAAACATATTGTTCCCGTTATCGAAATTATAAAAGCATTTGTATTTACACAAATCCAAGTTAATTTTTTTTCATTAATTTTCGATTTTTTAACTTTATAACGATATTCTAAAAATTCTACTTCTCCCATATTATTGTATTCTTTTTTTCTTCGATAAAGTCCTAAATAAATTACATAAAATAAAATAATTACTAAGTATGTCCCTATAAAAAATAATAAACTATCCATAAATATTCCCTTTCTAATTAAAAACACGACATTTTATCCTAAGGACGAAAATGCCGTGGTACCACCTTAATTTGTTCTTTAATGATTTTATAATGGTTATCAACCAAACACTTAAAAAAGCAAGTTCATAAATTTAATATTATTAGTTTCCACCATCCACTAACTCTCTTTAAATATTTATAATTTACTACTACTCTTTTTCTCTGCTTAAAGTTATTATATTAAAATATATGAATTAATTCAAGTAAAATAATTAAAAAATAATTTCTAAATAACTTAAATATAAATTTTTGATTTGTTTAATTATTATCATGTAAATATATCCTATAATTTTGGCCCCTAAACGAATCATTTCCTTTCTCTTTTATGTATAAGAAAGCATCAAATCTACATTGTTCCGCTCGTTCATCATTACAAAAAAATAAGTTATTTCCATTTGTAATACTATCATCATCTGCTTGATACCCTCCTGATCCTCTAAATGTCCATAGTTCAGCTACATACATTCCATTAGGATTACCATCTAAATATTGCCATTGTAATTCTAATTTCAAATTATATGGAGAACATAACATCGGCGTAGAAGTTAATTCTATATTAATATTATCTAAACAATCTAATCCCATTGAATTACTAACTTCACCAATCACTGGATAGTCACCAAATTCATCTGATTCCGCACACTTATCAACAATTTTAAACTGTTTTATTTTTCCAGTATAAAATTCTACTACATGTATATTAATTATATAAGTTTGGATATATTTTCCATCATTTGTGTATACTTTTATTTCGTGTTTTATTGTTCCTTCTTCGGTTATTTGTACTTTTTCACCTGTGATATAACCACCATTGGAGAAAATTGGATCAAATGTTATTTCAATACCCGATCCACCATAAGCTTCTAAATAATCTCTATTAACATACATATCATATTTTGTTATTTCAGTATCAAAACTAGGAGATAATTCACCATAATAATCTGGATATAAATATATTAAGTCTGTTTCATGTTCTTGTTGTGAATTTGATTTATATAGATAACTTATTTCTTCATATCCATTACTTATTTTAACTGGACTATATTCGTATCCGGAATCTACTTTTAAATTTAAAAAATCTATATTACAACCCGTTCTACTTATTAAATATATCTTTTTTTCCTCATTTGATTTTATTATTCCTTTTGAATGGGAATATTCTTCATTTGGTA
>CANRDL010000030.1 GCA_947629405.1 uncultured Bacilli bacterium | reverse complement strand
ATAGGAGAAGATTTTTATTATATATATACAAATGATGGAAAGAAGATAAATATTTGTGACTTAGCAAAAGAAGAAGCAAGAAAAACCGAGAAAGATGAGCAAATAAAAGAGATAAGAGAAGGATTTAAATATATATTAAAAGAAAGTTTAAAAACCGAAAGTGAAATAATAGAAGCCGAATTAAGAGAAGATACATCATATATATTATATTTATGGTTTATAAAAAGTAAGGTAATAGAAAGTATAGGAAAAGAAAAACTAGATATGTTAAAAGAAATCAAAAAAATAAGAGAAGAAAATAAAGAAATAAGAAGACCAAAAATGTATCCGGTAAAATTTAAAGTAAATAAAGAATACTTACTAGAAAAAGATGAAATAGTAAAAAAACTAGCTAAAAGATAGAACTTTGTTTTTAAAACAAAGTTTTTTAATTATTAAAAATATTGTTGTATAAAAATTTTTATATTTATTCATTATAATCATAGAATAGTAATGAAAGGAGCAATATGTTTAATAATTTTGATATAAGATCTTGTAGAATATTAAAAAATGCCGAAAAAGAGATGATGATGTTAAATCATCCATATGTGGGTAGTGAACATTTATTATTAAGTATTTTAAAAGGTAATGATGATGTGACTAATCTTTTAAAAAAATATAATGTTACTTATGATAAATTTAGAAATAAACTTATTGAGGTAGTAGGAACTAGTTCCAAAAAAAGCGAAGTTATTTTATATACACCCCTTTTAAAGAGAATAATAGAAAATTCTATTGTTGATGAAAAAATAAATTCAACTAATCTTTTAACTTCTTTAATTGAAGAAGGAGAGGGTATTGGAATAAGATTATTTTGTTTAATGGATGTAGATATATCATCTTTATATAAAGATTTAACTTGTAAAACTAATTCTAATAGTTTAAAAACTTTAGAAAATGTTGGCATTGATTTAAATGCCGAAGTAGATATGAATGAAGTTACAGTAAAAAGAGATAAAGAAATAAATATGATTATTGAAACATTGCTTAGGAAAAATAAAAATAATCCGTTACTTATTGGTGATGCTGGTGTTGGGAAAACAGCAATTATTGAAGAACTTGCAAGACGAATAAATAGACAAGAAGTACCCGATGAAATAAAAAACTCCAAAATTATTAATTTAGAAATGAGCTCTTTAATTTCGGGAACTAAATATCGTGGTGAATTTGAAGAACGCTTATCCAAAATCATTAAAGAAGTTATTAACAATAAAAATATTATTTTATTTATCGATGAAATTCATACTTTAGTAGGGGCTGGTGGTGCCGAAGGGGCAATTGATGCTTCCAACATTCTAAAACCTTATTTAGCAAGAGGTAATTTTAAGTGTATTGGGGCAACTACAACTGAAGAATATATAAAATATATTGAAAAAGAAAAAGCTCTTGCTCGTCGTTTTCAAATAATAAAAGTAAATGAACCAGATTTAAACACTACAGAGTATATTTTAAATTCCGTAAAAAAATCATATGAAAAACATCATGGAGTAAAAATTACGAAGAATAATATTAAAGATATTGTTAACTTATGTAATAAATATATAAAATCTAAAAAAAATCCTGATAAATCATTAGATATTTTAGATTGGGTATGTTCTAAAAAAGTATTAGAAAGTAAAATATTAAAAATTAAAGAAAATAAAGATTTAAATTTAGAAGAAGTAATTGATAAAAAGAAAGAATTTATTTTAAATAATGATTATAGTAATGCGATAAAAATGAAGAAAAAGGAAAATACTATTAAAAATAAATTAAATCAAAATAATAAATTAACAATAAGTTATGATGATATTAAAAAAATTATAGAAGATAAAGAAGGAATCAAAATTAATGATAATTATAAAGAACTATCTAAAAATATTAATAAATTATTAAAAGAAAATGTCTTTTATCAAGATGAAGCTATTGATAAAATAGCTGATTTATTTAATTATACTTCTAATTCCTTAAAACCTTTAAGCTTATTATTTTGTGGACCATCGGGAGTAGGAAAAACTAAAACTGCCAAAGTTATTGCTTCTTTATTTGGTGAAAATAATTTAATTAGATTAGATATGAGTGAGTATAATCAAGGAATAAGTATTAATAAATTAATCGGGGCATCAAGTGGTTATGTTGGTTATGAAGATACAACTATTTTTGATAAAGTTAAATATAATCCTTATTCCGTTATTTTACTTGATGAAATTGAAAAAGCTTCTAAAGAGGTTATAAATTTATTTTTACAAATATTAGATGAAGGTTTTGTTACAGATAACAAAGGAGAAAAAATATATTTTGATAATACTATAATTATAGCGACAACTAATTTAGTAAATAGTAAAGCAGTAGGTTTTAATAATGTTAAAAATGACAATGTTACCGATTTTTTGTCCAATGAATTTGTAAATAGATTAGACTTAGTTGTCCATTTTAAACCTTTAAAATTAGAAAATATAAAAGATTTTATACAATTAAATTTGAAAAAAGTATGCAAAGATAGTGAGCTAAATGAACTTATAACTAAATCCGAATATGAAAAATTTGGTTTGCGTAAATTAGAAAAATTAATTGCTAAAATGAATAATAAAACATTTAATTATAATTAATTATTTTACATGAGAACTTTATAGTTCTCTTTTACTTTCATTTACATTAATAAATATTTTTGATAAAATAGATTAAAGAAAAGGAGTGCCTTTTTATGAAAGTAAGAACTCGTTTTGCTCCAAGTCCAACCGGATATATGCATATTGGAAATTTACGAACAGCTATTTTTGAATATTTAGTTGCCAAACATAATGATGGGCAATTTATTTTAAGAATAGAAGATACAGATCAAACAAGAAAAGTTTCGGGAGCAATTGATTTTATTTATGATACATTAAAATTATGTAATATAAAAATTGATGAAGGACCAAATAATGTTGGAAAATGTGGTCCATATATTCAAAGTGAGAGAATTAACTTATATAAAGAATATGCCAAAAAATTAGTAGAGGACGGTCATGCTTATTATTGCTTTTGTACCGAAGAAAGATTAGAAAAATTAAGAGAAAAAGCTACTTTATATAAAAGACCTTTTATGTATGATGGTTATTGTAAAAAACTTTCTAAAGAAGAAATTCAGAAAAAATTAGCTAATAATGAAAAATATGTTATTCGTCAAAAAATGCCTAAATTGGGAAAAAGTACTTACATTGATAAAGTTTATGGAAAAATAACGGTTGAAAATAGTGTTTTAGAAGATCAGATATTAATAAAAAGTGATGGCTATCCAACTTATAATTTTGCCAATGTAGTTGATGATCATTTAATGGGAATAACGCATGTTATAAGAGGTAATGAATATTTAAGTCAAACACCTAAATATAATCTTTTATATGAAGCATTTTCTTGGGAAGCCCCTACTTATATTCATGTTCCTATGGTTTTGGGAACTGATGGCAATAAATTGTCGAAAAGAAATGGTGATGCATCTTTTATGGATTTATATAAAGATGGATATTTACCTGAAGCTATAGTTAATTATTTAGTTTTACTAGGTTGGTCACCAAATGATAATCAAGAAATATTTAGTATGGAAGAAATTATTGAAAAGTTTGATCCAGCAAGAATTAGTAAATCACCTTCCACATATGATATAAAGAAATTACAATGGTTTAATTCGCACTATATAAAAAAATTAAATGATGAAGATTATATTAATTTAGTATTGCCATTTTTAGAAGAAAATTATGATTTAAAAGACAAAAGTAAAGAATGGATTAAACATTTAGCCTTAATATATAAGGATCATATATCTTATGGAAAACAAATTATTGATGAAGTTAAATTATTTTTTACTGATACTTTAAATTTAGATAGTGATGCTGAAGAATTTATGAAAGATCCATCAATTACTAATACTATTAATGTTTTTAAAGAAAAAATAGAAAATATGGAAAAATGGGATAAAGAAAGTATCAATAATGCTATTAATGAAACTAAAAACGAAGCCAATGTTAAAGGGAAAATGTTGTATATGCCTATTAGAATTAAAGTAAGTGGGCAAATGCATGGACCAGAACTTGCTGATACAATTTTTCTTTTAGGAAAGGATACTATATTAAAAAGATTAGGAGGAAAATAAATGCGATTTTATAATACCTTACACAAAAAAATTGAAGATTTTATACCTCGTGATAAAAATAATGTAACAATGTATACATGTGGCCCAACTGTCTATCATTATGCTCATATTGGCAATTTGCGAACTTATATTTTAGAAGATATTTTAGAAAAAACTTTAAACTTTTGTGGATATCATGTTAATAGAGTAATGAATATAACTGATGTTGGTCATTTAACTTCTGATGGTGATGAGGGAGAAGATAAAATGTCAGTTGCATCTAAAAGAGAACATAAATCTTCTTTAGAAATTGCTGATTTTTATACTCAAGCATTTTTTTCGGATTTAGAAAAATTAAATTTAAAAAAACCGGAAACTATTATCAAAGCGAGCGATACAATAGATGAATATATTAAAATTATAAGTGATTTATTAGAAAAAGGATTTGCTTATAAAAGTAATGGAAATGTCTATTTTGATACTGCCAAAATGCCAAATTATTATGAATTATCTGGAAGAAATAAAGAAGATTTAGTAACGGCAGTACGTGATGATATTAAAGAGGATGATGGTAAAAAAAATCAAGAAGATTTTGGACTTTGGTTTACTAATTCTAAATTTGAAAATCCCGAATTAGTATGGGATTCTCCTTTTGGAAAGGGTTATCCAGGTTGGCATATTGAATGTTCTGGTATTTCCATTAAGTATTTAGGAGAATATCTAGATATTCACTGTGGGGCCGAAGATGCTGTTTTTCCCCATCATACTAATGAAATTGCCCAAAGTGAGGCTTACCTTGGTCATAAATGGTGTAATTATTGGTTGCACTTATCCTTTTTAAATTTAAATAATTTGAAAATGAGTAAAAGTACTGGGGAATTTATTACTATTGATACCTTAATTAAAAAAGGATATGATCCTCTTGCTTATAAATATTTTGTTTTAAATGGTTATTATCATAAACAATTAGATTTTACATATGAGAATTTAGATATAGCCCAAAAAAGCTATAAAAGATTAAAAAATAAAGTTTTACAATTGAAAAATACAGGGAATATAGATTTAGAAATAGAAAATGAGTATATAAATAAATTTAAAGATTCTTTAAATAATGATTTAAATACGGCAAATGCTTTAAGTTTAATTTATGATGTTTTAAAACTAAATGTTAGTGATGCGACTAAAAGAAGTATCATAGCAAAGATGGATGAAGTATTGGGGTTATCCCTACTAGAAACTTCAGAAAAAAAGATGGTTGATAAAGAAATTACGGATTTAATTAATAAAAGAAATGAATATAAAAAACAAAAGAATTTTCAAAAAGCTGATGAAATTCGCGATGAGTTATTGAGTAGAAATATTCGTTTAATTGATACTAGAGAAGGAACAACTTATGAAATTATAAATTAACTTTCTTTAATTAATAATAAATGGTATAATAAATTAGCAATTAAGGAGTGATTTAGTTTGAAAAGAATTGCCAAATATTTTTTAATTATATTATGTTTACTTTTAGTTGTTTCCTGTAGTGGAACAAGCCAAGTAACTAGCGATGGTTTTGAAGTAAAAAGCAATTATAATGAAGAAAAAAATTATATTAAAGAAATTACTAATATTAATAATTTCATAGAGTTATACAATAATGATAAAACTAATGTAATTGTTATTGGTCAAACTCAATGTTCTCATTGTATAGAATTTAGACCAAAAGTAAATCAAGTTGTTTATACAACTGATGCAACTGTATATTGGCTTGAATATGATCAACTAAATGGAGCTGATCGAAATAAATTTCAAAATTTAAATGAGAAATTTAAAGAATTTGGTACACCTTATACAGTATTTGTTAAGAACGGGGAAATTATTGATGAATTAATTGGTGATGTTGGAGCAAAGAATTTTTATAATGCCCTTGTAAATAATAATTTAGCAAAGTAGGTAAATTTTATGAATAATGTATATCAAAAAGTTTTAGAATTTAAAAGGAAATTTCCAGGAACAATTGCTTGGCGACTTAAAAAACATGCCAAGATTATTGAAAAACATATTAATCCTGATGAAGAAGTTAGATATGTTTTTTGCGGACAAGATAATGATCAATTTTATAATTTATTTACCACTTGTATATTAACTCTTACTAATAAAAGAATATTAATGGCTAAAAAACGCGTATTGTATGGTTATTCACTTACATCAATTACTCCCGATATGTATAATGATATGGAAATATATGAAGGATTAATATGGGGAAAATTAGTGATTGATACAATTAAAGAAAAAGTAGTTATATCTAATTTATCAAAAAAATCTTTAACGGAAATTGAAACGGAAATTTCGACATTGATGATGGAAGAAAAACAAAAATATGTAAATAAACAAGAAGGTTAATTTAACCTTTTTTTATTTTGGGCATAATTTATTATAGGAGTGATTTTATGTTTAATAGATATGTTGTTAAAAAGGGTGATACTCTTTATTCAATTGCCAATGATTTTGGTACTACTGTGGAAAATTTAAAGGATATGAACAATATGTATTATGATACAATGTTAAGACAAGGAACAGAAATAATAGTACCAAGTGGCACAGAAAAATATTTTGATTATTATACAATTAAGCAAGGAGATAACTTATATCAAATTGCTAGGCGTTATAATATTAATCCTGAATTGTTAGCTAACATGAATGGACTTGATATGGATGATTATATATATCCTAATCAAGAATTATTAATTCCGAAAGGTGGATATAGTTATTATATTACCATGGAAGGAGATACATTAGATACAGTTGCTAAACGATTTAATGATTCACCTAATAAAATTTTAGAAGAGAATCAAACAATTTATTTACTTCCAGGACAATTATTGGTAAGAAAAAGACAAAATTAAATTTGTCTTTCTTTTCTTTTTATAATATAATTAAAATGCGGAGGTTGGTAATTGTGATATTTAGAAAACCATATAAATTTTTAATAAAGCATTTTAGATTAATTCACTTACTTGTTTGTGTCTTATCTGCTTATTTAATATATAAAAATCATTTAATTATTGGTTTTTTTAGTGATTATGTAGATTCTGGAACTACTACATATTACACAAATGTTGCTGCTAAATATGTCAGTTTCTTTATGTATTTGGCTGTTATCTTAATTTTAGCGTTGCAAATATTTGTTTATTTACTTATGAAAAACAAGAAAAAACCTAGAAAATATTACATAATGAGTATAATTTATTATGTTATTGCTTTTTTTGTTTTAACCTTTGCTTATAATATTTTTAAAACTTTTGAAAACAATATAGTGGAAATGCAGGTAGCTAGTTTATATCGTGATATTGCTACCATCATTTCAATTCCGCAATATATCATTTTAGTAATTTCTTTTATAAGAGGAATAGGATTTAATTTAAAGAAATTTAACTTTTCTAAAGATTTACAGGAAATGCAAATTGATGCCAAAGATAATGAAGAATTTGAATTCGTTGTGGGTAAAGAAAGTTACAAAGTAAAAAGAAATTTTCGAAGAGCTTTTAGGGAAATAAACTATTACATAAGAGAAAATAAGTTTGTATTTATAACCATTGTAGTTATAATTGTGGGGATTTTTTCTACCGTTTATTATTTAAATCATAATGTATATAATAAAGTATATAAAGAAAACGATTCTTTTAAAAATGCTAATTTTAATCTAAAAGTTAATAAAAGTTATTTAACGAATATGGATTTTAATGGTAAAGTTTACAATGATTATTATTTAATTTTAAAAGTAGATGTTACTAATAATTTCTCAGAAAGTGCTGCTTTAAATATGGATGATTATCGATTAATTGCCGGTGAAAATAGTTTCTATCCAATTACAACTATGAATGAAAAATTTGTAGATTTAGGTTATCCTTATAATAATGAATTAATTAATGGTAATTCTACAGTAGAAAAATTATTAATATATAAAATACCAGAGAAAGATTTAACTAATAATTATATATTACGAGTAGTAAATGAGTTAGACTTTAGAGTTGGTTCCATCATGGCTAAATATTTTAATACTAAATTAAAACCGGAAAAATTAAATAACCAAAAAATAACTAATAATTATAGTTTAAATGATACAATTTCCTTTGATGATACAACTTTAGGGAACTCAAATTTAGTGGTAAAAAAATATACTTTGGAGGGATTATATTCATATGATTATAAATCATGTGTTGGTAATTCATGTGAAATTTTAAAAAATGTTATATATCCAAATAATTTAGGAAATTATATTATGTCAATTGATTATGATTTATTGCTTGATAAAGATTCTTCTTATACAAAATCAATTAAAAATAATAAGTATTTTTTCATAAATTTCATGAAAGTTAAATATAATTATGCTGGTAATACTATTACTGCCAAAGTTATTAATCGAACTCCAAATAATGAAAATGATACTTTTGTATTTGAAGTTCCAAGTGAAGTTAGTAATTCTGAAAATGTTCAGTTAGTATTAAAAATAAGAAATCATGAATATGTTATTGATTTAAAACGTGAATTTTTAAAATAAATTCAGTTTTTATAAAGAATTTAAAAAAATCGGACTTATTTCAGTAAAAATATGCA
>CANRDL010000029.1 GCA_947629405.1 uncultured Bacilli bacterium | reverse complement strand
AAAAAACAATCCCCTAATATTTCTAAAAGAAAATGCACTAAAATTAAAAAAAGTGCATTTAAATAAATAATTTACCTTATGTCGAAAAAATAAAAATATCCACAAAATATTGACAGGGGGGGGACCTATTATATAATACAACCAGGAAGGAAGAAAAATAATGAAAAAATTTATAAAATTATTTATATTTATACTTACTTTTGGTTTGTTTATATTACCAAATGTAAAAGCTGAAACAATGAATGTTACTGTTATTCATGGTGGAACAGAGAAAAATTATGAAAAAATTAAAGATGCTTTAACTGCTTTGCAAGATGGTGATACAATTAAATTTTTAACTGAAGTAAAAGATAGTATTTATGGAACAACTGAATTAAATAAAAAGGTTATTATTGATAAAAATGTTACTGTTGATTTCAATAACCAAAAATTACATTTACCATTTGTTATTGATAAAGGTAAGAATGTTACTTTACTTAGTGGTGGACAAGATATTGATCAAGGTTCTAAACCAGTTATTTCAATTCAAGATGGTGCTTCTGTTGTAGTTGATGGGGGTACTTATACAAAAAGAAGTTATGCACCAGTTATTTTTGATTAACTTATACAATTAAAAAGAAAATATTTAATTAATTAAAAGTATATCTCAATTGATAAATTCAATTGAGATTTTTCATGTGTAGAAATTTACAAACTTATGTCTAAAACAATAAAATTATCCACAAAATATTGACAGGGGGGGGTACTATTATTATATAATAGTACTAAGAAAGGAGAAAGGTCGTAATGAAAAAAATATTAATGTTTACTGTAGTTGTTTTAACTGGTTTATTATTTATGCCATTAACACAAGCCCAAGATTTAATTGGAACAGTAAGTGTAGCTGATAATAAGGATTCAGTTCTAAATGGAACAAAATATGTAATGGATAATAAAAATTCTGCTAATATTACAATTACTTATGAAGCAGCAAATTTAAAAATTGTAGATCAAAATTCTGGAGGCGTGGATAGAAAAACCGATGCTGCATGGGTAGGATTTACAATTACAACACCTACTGATGCTAGTAATAATACTAATAAAGTTAAAATAAATGATGTAGAATATGATGCTGATACAAAAGGTGAATATTATTTTGCTATTACTCAAGATAAACTAGAAAAAGGCAAACCAATTGTTTATACATGTGAATTTGATTGGAATTATCAGAATGAAACATTTAGCACTGACCAAACAGTAACTATTACTATTAATCCAGCGATTGTTACATTAGTTGAAAAAGATGGAGATAAAGTAGCTTATGATGGTCCAGCTATAGCTGAAGCTAAGAGACAAGAAGCTCAAAAACAAGAAGAAAACAAAGAAAATACTGAAAATTCAACTGATAATACTAAGAATCCAAATACAGCTGATTCAATTTATTTATGGTTAGGAATTTTAGCTATTAGTGGAATTGGCTTAGGATACTTTGTTAAAAAACTTAATTAATAATAATTTAATGTTCATACATTCTGTGTGAACATTTTTTTTGAATTTATATTTCAAATATTTTATTGCCCATGCATATAATGTATGGGTGATATTTTTTTGAAAATAAAAAAGGGGGATTTAGTTACTAGAAAAAGTTATAATCACGATATTATTTTTAAAGTAATAAATATTAAAAACAATGTATATTATTTAAAAGGCGTTGATATGCGTTTATATGCCGATAGTAATTATAAAGATTTATCTATTTTTGAACATAAAGTAGTTGAAGAAGAATTTGTTAAAGATGCTGTAAATAATCTCAGTCAAGATAGAAGTGAATTTTTTTATTTACCGGCTAAAATTTTGCATATTGATGGTGATGAAGATTATTTGAAAAGGTGTTTAGATTTTTATAAACAAGCTAATATATTAGCGGTAGGAAAACAAATAGATGAAAAAGATATACCTAATGTCATTATCAGTTTAATAAAAGAGTATAATCCAGATATTGTAATAATTACGGGGCATGATGCTTATTACAATAAAAAAGGAGAAAATAGTTATAAAAATTCTAATAATTTTATTAAAGCAGTTCGTTTAGCTAGGAATTTGGAAAAAAGTCATGAAAAATTGGTAATTATAGCAGGCGCTTGTCAAAGTAATTATGAAGAATTAATAAAATCTGGGGCAAACTTTGCTTCTAGTCCTAAAAGAATTAATATTCATGCTTTAGATCCAGCTATTATTGCCTCAACTATTGCTTTAACCGAAAGAAATAAAGAAATTGATTTAATAAATTTATTAAGTAAAACGAAATACGGAAAAGATGGCATTGGTGGACTTAAATGTAATGGTCTAATGTATGTTGGTTTTCCAAGATAAAGAGAGGGGTTATATGAATATAAATTTAGTAAAAGATGAGATTAAAAATCATTTGGGATGTTCTGTTAGAATAAAAGTTTTTGGTAACCGAAATAAAGTTGATGAATACATTGGTAATATTCAAGAAACATATCCATATATTTTTACAGTTTTAATTAATGGTGAAAGTAAAAGTTTCAGTTATGCTGATGTAATAACACAGGATGTTGTTATCACTTATATATAATAAAAAGTATTGATTTTTCGTAAACAATAGATTAAAATATAATTAAGTTGGAAAACTTTAGAAAGTGAGTGTATTATGGAAATTACATCTGTTAATGTACGTAAAATTGAAAAAGAAGGATCACGCATGAAAGGAATTGCATCAGTTTTATTAGACGACTCATTTGCTGTTCATGACATTAGAATTATTGAAGGTGACAATGGATTATTTATTGCTATGCCTAGCAGAAAAACTAATGCTGGTGGTTATAGAGATATAGCACATCCAATTAATCCGGAAGTACGTAAGATGTTTGAAGACAAAATCATTGAAGCATATAATAATGCCGAAGAAGCACCAAAAGAAGATGCTGAATAAAATTAGTTCTAAACTAATTTTTTTTTGCATATATTTTTTTGGGAGGACAAGTTATGGATAATATAATTGATGCTAGTAATTTAAGTCATAAAATAAGTGTTAGTGAAAGAAAAAATATTATTATTACCGGGATAAAAAGGATTATAAGTTTTGATAAAGAAGAATTTTTACTTGATAGCAGTATGGGAACAATCTTAATTAAGGGGCAAAATTTAGAAATGATAAAACTTGATACTCACGAAGGTAATGTATCAATTAAGGGAACAATTAATGGATTTAATTATATAGATGATAAGAATAAAAATAAAGAAAACAGTTTTATTTCCAAATTATTTAAATAATGAATCAAATTATTCAAATAGAATCTTTAATTTTTTCATTTATATATGGAATATTTTTTGCTTTTTTTACCCGCATAAATTATAAATATTTAAATGATAAAAAACTTTATTTTAAAATTATCTTTACCATCATATTTACTATTGATAATGTTTTGTTATATTTATATTTCTTGATAAAAATTAACTCAGGATATGTTCATATTTATTTTATAATATGTTTAATTTTAGGATATTTTTTAGCAACCAAAAAAATATTTTTGTTAATAAAGCGTATACCTTTTAAAAAATTAATTGAAAAGATAAAAAAGAAATGCTATACTTACTTAAGGTAGGTGGCTATATGAAGAAAGGTTCAAGAGTATCAAAAAAAGCTAAACGAAGAATGTTTTTGGCAACTACATTATTATTTGGTATTATTGGAGTTCTATTTGTTAGTTTATAT
Organism: uncultured Bacilli bacterium; assembly: GCA_947629405.1. Lineage (GTDB taxonomy): Bacteria > Bacillota_I > Bacilli_A > RF39 > UBA660 > CANRDL01. The sequence continues at coordinate 5,722 of CANRDL010000029.1, read as the reverse complement.
GGTTACTGGACTCAGATATATAGTAATGTAAAACAAACTAATAAGTTAAAAGTTGAGTATAAAGAATTATCAAAAAAACAAACCCAACTTAAAGCAGATGCAACTAAGTTACAAGATCCCGATTATATTGCTAGGTATGCTAGAGAAACTTATCTTTATTCCAAAGATGGTGAAAAAATTATAAGAATTGTTGAGTAAAATGAAAGTTTTACTTTTTTTTTATCAATATTTTTGTATAATAGTATATAAAAAGTTGGTGGTATTGTGTTTCAAAAGATATTAAAAAATAATAATTTTATCGCTATTATTGGTCCTAGTGGTAGTGGAAAAACAAAAGCTCTAAAAGAGTTATATAAAAAATTTAAAGATGAAGCAATTTATTTTGATAATGATTTTAACTTTGATATGATTGCTTCAAAAAAATTAGTATTTATTGATGATGGTTTTTGGCATATGCGAAATAATGAAAAAAAAGAAATGTTTGCTGAATTTATTACTAAAAAAATTAAAGTTGTTTTCACCACAACTAATGTTGAAGAAATTTTATTTGCTGATTATATATATGTTTTAAATAATTGCAAAATTGAAATAGAAGGACAGACAAATCATGTTTTAAAAGAAGAAAAGACTTTAAAAAAATTAGGGCTTAAAAATCCTTTTATAATTGATTTATCAATTCAATTAAAACATTATAACTTAGTAGATAAACTTTATAAAAATGAACAAGAATTGGTGGGGGATTTATGGAAATAATTTTTGAAAATGTCACAATTAATAATATATTACTATATGAAAGCTTTAAAATTGAACCCAATAAAGTTATTGGCTTAATTGGCAATCAAAATAAAAGTGTTTTAGCTAAAGTTTTTGCTGGTATTAAAAGAATTGATGACGGTAAGATAATTATCGAAAATGATAAAATTGATTTAAATGGATTATCTAAAGATTTAAATAAAAAAATAGGAGTATTATTTAATGATTTAAATTTATATAAATCTTCTAAAACAGTTAAACAACAATTATTGCGAGGTTTAGAATTTTATCCTAAAGTTAATGATAGTAATAAAAGAATGATAGATATTTTAAAAAAAGTTGGGCTTAATGAAAATTTTTTAAATAAAAAAATATCTAAATTATCTTTAGGGGAAAAGAAAAAAGTTTTTTTAGCATCTATAATTATTTTTAATCCAGAAATAATAATACTTGATCATTTTGAACAACATCTTAATTATAAAGATCAAGTTAATTTAAAAAAACTTTTAAAAGAACTAAAGAAAAACTATAATAAAACTATTATATGTATTACTGATAATGCGGAATTTCTATTAGATTTTGTCGATAGTTTATTAATTTTAGATAATATGAAAATTAAAATAGCTCATAAAGATTATTTGACCAATAAAGAATCAACTAAATATATAGATATGGCACCAATTACTAACTTTTGTTCTTTAATTAATAATGAAATTCACCCTTTTATGTATTATAATAATATTAATGAATTAATAAAAGCGGTGTATAGAGATGTCAAATAGTAAAAAATATAAATATTTAATAGTTTTTTCTTATGATGGGTCTAGATTTAATGGATTTCAAAGACTTAAAGATGCTAATTCTGTTCAAGGCGAAATTGAGCGAGTATTAAGTATTATTAATAAAGAAAAAACTTATATTAGAGGAGCAGGTCGAACAGACAGAGGTGCTCATGCTTATGGTCAAACTGCCCATTTTGAATTAAATAATTATATAGAGCCTTTAAGTCTTATCAAAGTAATTAACAATTATATTAATAAATTTATTGTGATAAATGAATGTTATATTGTTAACGATGAATTTCATGCTCGATTTGATGCTAAACAGAAGACTTATATTTATAAAATTAATGTAGGAAAAGCTAATCCTTTATACCAAAGTTATATGTATCAGATTAATAAACAGCTAGATTATAAAAAAATGAAAAAATGTTGTAAATTATTTGTTGGAGCCCACGATTTTGAGTATTTTGTTTCTGGTAAAAGATTTAATAATAATTATGATTCTATTATAAAAAAAGTAAAAATTACTAAGAAAAACAATATTATTACAATAAAGTTTGTAGGAAAAAGTTTTTATACATATATGATAAGAAATTTAGTGGGAGCAATTGTTAATGTTGGTCTTAGTAAAACGGATATAAAAACGGTAAAAGATATCTTAGACAAAAAAATTGATAAAAGACTTCCCACTGCGCCACCGCAGGGCTTATATTTATTAAAAATAAAATATTAAGGATGTGAATTTATGAAAGAGGAAATTAATTATTTAAATAATTTATTTAATGATAATGATGTTGTTATCGTTTCTCTTTCAGGTGGACCAGATTCCATGTGCTTATTAGATATAACTTTAAAAGTAAATAAAAAAATTAAAATTATTGCGGCTCATATTAATCACAATGTAAGAAAAGAAAGCAAAGATGAAGAAACATTTGTAAAAAACTTTTGTGATAAAAAGGGAATTATTTTTGAAAGCATGACTATAAATAATTATACAAATCAAAATTTTCATAAAGAAGCTCGTGATATTAGATATAATTATATGGAACAATTAATAAATAAATATAAAGCAAAATATTTACTAACCGCTCATCATGGCGATGATTTAATTGAATCTATTTTAATGCATTTAGTAAGAGGAACTTCCTTTTTAGGTTATTCAGGATTTAAAAAAGAAACAGATCAAGGATTTTATAAATTAATAAGGCCTTTAATTAATAAATCAAAAGAAGAAATTAAAAATTATAATATAAAAAATAGTATTCCTTTTGCAATTGATAAGACGAATAAAAGTAAAAAATATACTAGAAATAGATATCGTTTAGATGTTTTACCAATTTTGCATAAAGAGAATACTAAAGTTATTGAAAAATTTAATAAATTTAGTAATTTAATCATAGAGTATGATGATTATATAAAAAAGGATGTTGAAAGATACATTAAAAATATATATAAAGATAATAAATTAAATATCAGTGAATTTTTAAAACTTGATAAATTAATTCAAAGAGGTATAATTGAAAATATTTTATATAAAATATATGAAGATGATATTTATTTATTAAATGATAGACACATTAAATATATTTATGATTTGATAAATACTGAAAAGAAAAATACATGTATCATATTACCAAAGGATATAAATGTTGTAAAAGAATATAATTATTTATATTTTAATAAAACTATAAATGAAAATAAAAAACAAAAATTATTATTAAAAGATAAGATTGAAAATAAAGATTACATTATTAAAATTGTAAAAGAAAGTGACGATACTACTAATAATACAATTCGGTTAAATAAAAGTGAAATAAAAATGCCATTATATATTATTAATAGAGAAAATGGCTTAAAAATAAATTTAAAAAATGGTCACCGAAAGGTAAATGATATTTTTATTGATTGTAAACTCTCTAAAGAAAAAAGAGATACTCAACCAATACTTGTTGATAGTGATAATAAAGTGTTGTGGATACCGGGCATAAAAAAATCAAAATTTTCTAAAGACAAAACGGAAAAATGTGATATAATAGTAGAGTATAATTTTAAAGGAGGAAATCATTATGAAAAATAACAAAAAAAATATAAATAGAGCGTTTTTTCCATATCTAATTTTAGCTTTAGTTATAATAGGAACATTATTTTTATTTAATTTTTCCACAGCTAGAGTTAATGATTTTTCATACGATGAATTAATATCTGAACTTAGTGATGGAAATGTTGAAGAAATTACAATTACAACTAAAAGTGGAGCAGGAATATATGATATAACTGGAAAACTTAAAAATTATAAAGACGATGAATCTTTTGCTGTTAAAGTTCCTCTTTCTGAAAGTGTAATTAAAAAAATATTAGTATATGCTGATAATCAAGGATTTAAAGTAACTACTAAAACTAATCCTGAGAATAGTTCAGTAGTTAATATAATAGTAAATTTATTACCAATAGTAATTTTGGCAATTATATGTTTTGTATTCTTTTCTAAAGTTGCTGGCGGTAATAATAAATCAATGGATTTTGGTAAAAGTAAAGCTAGATTATCTGATGGTGGTAAAAAAGTTAAATTTAAAGATGTTGCTGGTTTAAAAGAAGAAAAAGAAGAAGTAACTGAATTAATTGATTTTTTGAAAAATCCAAAGAAATTCCAAAGTTTGGGAGCGAGAATTCCAAAGGGAGTTTTATTAGTAGGGCCTCCTGGAACTGGAAAAACATTACTTGCAAGAGCAGTTGCTGGGGAAGCTAATGTACCATTTTATTTTATAAGTGGTTCAGATTTTGTAGAATTATTTGTAGGTGTTGGAGCATCTCGTGTTAGAGATATGTTTAAACAAGCCAAACAAAATGCTCCATGTCTAATTTTTATTGATGAAATTGATGCCGTTGGTCGTCAACGTGGAAGTGGAATTGGTGGCGGACATGATGAAAGAGAACAAACTTTAAACCAATTATTAACGGAAATGGATGGATTTGGGGAAAATACAGGAATAATTATTATTGCTGCAACAAACCGTCCTGATGTACTAGATCCAGCCTTACTTCGTCCAGGTAGATTTGATAGACAAGTAACAGTTAGTTTACCAGATTCAAATGAACGTAAACAAATATTAGAAGTACATGCTAGAAATAAAAAATTAGGTAAAGATATTAATTTAAAAAATATTGCAACAAGAACTCCAGGATTTAGTGGAGCAGACTTAGAAAACTTACTTAATGAGGCAGCTTTACTTGCTGTAAGAAGAAATAAAACAGAAATTAATATGAGTGAAGTAGATGAGGCTACTGATAGAGTGTTACTTGGACCAGCTAAAACTTCTAGAAAAATAACTGATAAAGAAAAGAAATTAGTTAGTATTCATGAAGCTGGTCATGCCGTTGTTGGCCTTAAATTAAAAGATGCTAATGAAGTTCATAAAATTACTATTATTCCTCGTGGTATGGCTGGTGGCTATACAATGATGTTACCAAAAGAAGAAAAAATTGCTATTTCTACTAAAGAGGAATTACTAGCAAGTATTACCGGTTTATTAGCTGGAAGAGTATCAGAAGAATTATTCTTACATCAAATTACAACTGGTGCTTCAGATGACTTTAAAAAAGCTACTTCAATTGTCAGAAGTATGGTAACAGAATATGGAATGAGTGATTTAGGACCTTTACAATTAGAAACACCAAATGAAAGTGTATTCTTAGGTAGAGATTATGGAAAAACAAAAAATTTCTCAGATAAAGTTGCTCACGAAATAGATGAAGAAGAAAGAAAAATAATTAATCAATGTTATGAAAAATGTAAAACAATTCTTCAAAAAAATAAAGATTTAGTAATGTTAATAAGTGAAGCTTTAATGAAATATGAAACTATTACTAAAGAACAAATTGAGGCAATTGTGAAAAATAAAAATATTGATTGTATTGCTGATATGATAGAATCTACAGAAAATGAAGAGAGTGATAAATAAATCATTCTCTTTTTTCATATCATTTAATATGAAAATATATAAAGTTATAATTATTTTTACATTTACTTTTTTATTATTTATTTTTTCTTCTAAAGCAACTGATCCAAATGATTTATCTTTAGTAGGAAAAACTATTGTAGTGGATGTGGGCCATGGAGGTATCGGTTAAATCCAAAAATAGAAGAAATGACTATTTTGGTAAGTAAATACAAGAGTTTAAGGTACTTG
>CANRDL010000028.1 GCA_947629405.1 uncultured Bacilli bacterium | reverse complement strand
GAGAAAATGTACTAGCATCGCTTAAATCCATCTTTAACACCTCTACTTTCCTTTTTTATTTAATAATTATCCTATCATTATTAAATGGGAAAGTCAAAAATTTTTAAGAATGGTGATTGTTGGTTAAATAGTTAAATGCAAGTATATTTTAAATTTTTTTTAATTAATTCAGGACTAATAACCATACCAATTATCAATTTTAGCATAAATTATGAGTGGGATAGCATAACGCTATTTCTAATTTAACTTTTGCTAAATAGAAAGGAAAATATAATTTGCGTAAAAATAAAATATTAATTATTATCTTCTTTCTTGCAACTATTATTTTAATGGCCGTTGGTTATTCAACATTTGCAACCGATGTTTCTATTAATGGAATTGCTGAAATTAATGGTGAATGGGATGTCAGAATAACAAATATAACTGCTACCCAAGTACCTGATGGCTGTGATGCTGGAACACCAACCTTTACTAAAGATTCTATTAATTTTTCGGCTAAGCTTAATAAACCTGGAGATGAAATTATTTATGAGGTTACCATTGAAAATTTAGGAACCATTGATGCCGAATTACAAACGATAATATTTACGGAAGAAATTGATGGAATTGAAGAAATTAACTATACGACATCTGAACTTAAGAAAGACTTAAATGTTGGTGATTCAACTACTTTCAACATTATAATAACATATGTTAAAAATACGGAAAAAGTTCCTGATGTTAAAACCAAAACATTAATGGGTATAATTCAATATGTTCAAAAAGAAAATACTTAAAAATAAACAATTATTTTTTCTTTTAATCATTTATACCATAAGTCACATCTTCTTTTGTACTAATTATTTTTATATTAATTTTTTTAAGCCATTTTTTTGGTTAATTTTTCTGATATTTTTTTATACCCAAAATTTAAAACTACCCAAGAAAAAAGAAATTAATATTACTTTTATTTTATCTACTATCTTTTTTATATTTTATTTAGTTAGTGGTTTTATTTTTGGTTTTAATAAAAATATTTCTAATTATTCATTAATTAATATTTTTATAAATGTATGGAAAGTTATCTTACCAATATGGGGTATTGAAATAATACGCTATAAACTTCTTAAAAGCAACAGAAATTATTTTGGTTTTAGGGCTTTAATAACTGTTATTATTATCTTAAGTGAAATTAATTTTAAAGCCCTTTTTCTTTCCCATAATATTATTTTTTTCCATTATCTTATTTCGATAATTATCCCTATTATAGCTCAAAATATTCTATTTACTTATCTATCTTTAAATTCATACTATAATACTCCCATAATTATTAAAATATTTAATGAAATACCTAAAATTATTTTACCAATTATTCCTTGTAGCAATTGGTTTATTGAAGGTTCTTTTGCCATCATTAAAGTTTTAATAATTTACTATTTATTTAAATACTTTATTTTTAGTAAAAAAACTATAAACTATTCTACTAATTTAAACATAGCACTTTATCCTTTAACTATTATTACATCTATTCTATTAGTATTATTTATGTTTGGATTATTTACTTATCAACCTATAGCTATTTTATCAAATAGTATGAATCCTACTTTTAAAAGAGGCGATGTTGTCATTTATAAAAAAGAAGAAAATATTGTACCCGGTGATATTATCGTCTTTCAATATCAAAATCAAATAATTGTTCACCGAGTTGTAAGTATAAATGAGTATTATGTTACCAAGGGAGATGCCAATAATAGTGTGGATTACATAAAAGTTCAAAAGGAAGATATAAAAGGTGTTTATCAATTTTCTCTAAAATATTTAGGTTATCCTTCTATTTGGTTAAATGAATTGTTTACGAAGGAGAATTAAATTGCAAGAAAAAAAGAAAAAAATAAAAATATTATTTATTTTAAGTATTATTCTTTTAATAGGAATTCTTTTTTTAGGGGTAATATATATTAATAAAAATATACCAAAAAACAAAATATATCAATTAAAAAATAAAACATATTATGAAGTCAATTTAAAACCTAACAATTATTTTTTTAATGATAAATTAAAAGCTAATAATTACTACATTGCCAATTCCATTAAAAATATTGATATTTATTTTGATTATTATTTAAAAAACAAAACTAAAAAAAATATCAACTATTCTTATAATATTACAGCTACTATCAAAAGTTATGCTGATAATGGTACTAAATTAATTTGGACTAAAGATTTTGATTTAAAAAATATAAATAATATAAATGAAAAAGAAATTAAGATAAATGGAAATTACAAATTAGATTATCAATATTATGTTAATTATGTTAAATCTTTTCAGGAATATTATAATATCAAAACTGAAAATTATTTATATGTAAAACTTAATATAAAAATTAATAATAAAAATAATCCTTGTGTTATACTGACTATTCCTATTAGTGAAAATATTATAGAAATAACTATGAAAGAAGAGAATACTTTTTTAGAAAATAATAAACAAAATATTGATTTAAAAAAAATAATAGTCATTATTATCTTAGCTATAACCACTATTTTTTTAGTAAGTAAAATTTTGTTCAATAAAAATAATGAAAAGGCAATTTTAAAAGCTTATCAAGATATAATTATAATTACTCAAAATAAACCTAATATTAATAGTGATAATATTATATATTTAACTAGTTTAAAAGATTTAATTAGTATAGCCGTAAATAATAATTCCCATATATTTAATTATCAAAATAACTACTATACTATTATCGATAATATTTATTATATTTATAATTTAAAAAAAACTATATAAAAATATGAATCTACAAAAATATTACAAATTTTATTTTTTTATGTGATATATTATTTTTGAAAATTGATATTTTATATACTATCATTTATAATCAAAAAAGTTGTTAAATATCTTTAACCATCTCTTCAATGTGATTATTGCTCACACCTAGTGTGAGTTTCTTTTGTTTATTTAAATAAAATTGTCTAATTATTTTTTCATTGAAAATATCATAATATTAAAAGTGTTTTCTCATACTTGTAAATTTATATATTGTTGTATCGGGATTATCACTATTTAAAATAGAATATTCCATTTTTTCTCTATCAAATTTTACTAAAACCTCTTCAAAATCATATCCATTATCTTTTTCGGTTAGAATAACATATGAAGCGGTATCTATAGGATCATTTTTATAGGCAATACCAACTGCTCTTATAGAGTAAAAATCAGTTGATTCAGAAGATTCATAAATTTTGAAGTGAACGTGTCCCTGAATTATTGCATCAAATATATCAACACGTTTTTTTCTGAATAATGGCTCATCCTTAGCGGATAGATAGCCTCTTACAACTGGACTATTGACACCATAAAGTTCTATCATTTTTTGAATTTCTTCTAATTGTTCTGGACTATTTGTATATAAAAATTGTTCATGAGGTTTAGGTAAATTCCAATTAATAGCATCTTGATATGCCCAAACACTTCTTTTTCCAAAATCAAATCTAACATCATTAATAAAATGACATAATCCAAGTTTTTTTCCGCCAATCAATAATTCAATTGAGTGAGGATATAACGAGATAAGTCCTTTCTGATGTTCATTAAGTTTTGAAAGAGTCCAAAGATAACTTTGTTTTTTTAAACTATTAAAGTAGGTAAAAGGTTCAAATCCTAACGTTATATAATCTTCAGAATTACCCGCAATAGATACAACACCTTTTTTTTCTAATAAATCTATAACTTCTCCAGGATTAGGGCCAACTCCAACATTATCTCCTAAAGAGTATATTTCTGTAATCCCCCTTCTTTCAATATCTTCCAAGGCTGCTTGAAGTGGTTCTAATAAGGCATGTATATCAGTAATAATAGCAATTTTACGTGGTTTTTTATCATTCATTTTTTTCGCTCCTATACCAGTTATATCCTTTAAATATTTCTATATAAGGAATTATATCATACGACAGATATTGCTCGCAACCATCATTAGAATTAGCAAATGATAAAATTAATAATAAAACTTGTATATTATAAAAGTTTCCTAATCGTTTCAATAATGAATTTTTATTTAATAAAAAATATGACTTAAAGACGATTTGTCTTAGGTAATGTTTGTTGAAAATACCTAATTTTTATGATAATATACCTTTAATAAATAAAATATTTAAGAGGTTTTGAATGAATACTTTTATAAATTATGCTCATAGAGGTGCATCAGCATATGCACCAGAAAACACAATGTCAGCTTTTAAAAAAGCATTTGAAATAGGTGCAAATGGAATAGAACTTGATTTACAAAAAACTAAAGATGATAAAATAGTTATATTCCACGATGAGAAAATAGATAAAAAATCAAATGGTACAGGGAAAATATCTGATTATACTTATAGGGAATTATTAAAACTTGATTTTGGTAGCTGGTTTAGTGAAGAATATAAAGATGAAAAGATAGTTTTGTTTGAAGATTTTATGAAAGAAGTATCAAATAAAAATTTAATGTTAGCTATAGAATTAAAAGAAGAAAATATAGAAAAACAAACACTAAAAATTATAAAAAAATATTATGACATTCATAATGTATATATAACTTCTTTTATTTATAACGCTTTATTAAAAATTAGAAAATTAGATAATTTTATAAAAATAGGATGGCTTATTAAAGAAGATATAAATGAAAATAATATAAAAGAATTAATGAATATTAATGGAAATCAAATATGTCCACCAGCTAAATTAGTTTCAAAATCAGGAATTAAACTAGCAAGAGATAATAAGCTTAGTGTACGATTATGGGGAATTTCAAACATTGAAATTATGGAAAAAGTATATTATTTAGGTACAGATGGAATGACCGTAAATTTTCCAGATAAATTAAAAGAATTAATTGAAAAGAGATAAAGATGAAAATATATGTAATTAGACATGGATTAACAAAATGTAACATTGAAAAAAGATTTAATGGAAGATATGATGAAGATATTATTGATGAAGGAATAAATCAAGCAATAAAAGCCAGTTATATTGTCAAAAAATTAGATATTGATTTAATTATTTGTTCCCCTATGAAAAGAACTAAACATACTATGGAATTATTAAATGTAAATAACATAGATGTAATTTATGATGATAGACTTATGGAAAGAAATACTGGAAAACTTACACTAAAAAAAATAGGAAAATTTTATGATAATGAATATTATAATTATTATTCAACTAAAATAATAGAAGGACTGGAAACTTTACCAAAATTATTTAATAGAGTACATTCATTTTTGGATGAAATTAAAATTAAATATAAAAATAAAAATATATTATTGGTTACTCATGGTTCCGTTGCTAGAGCTATACAATTTTATTTTGAAAAAATACCAGAAGATGGAATGTTATTAAACATTAGCGGACAAAAAAATTGTGAAATAAAAGAATATGAAATGTAAGAAAAAATAAAAATTATATAAAAAGGAGAAAGTATATGAAAAAAATAGCTATAATGGGAGATTCAATAACTAAAAATATGCCTTATTATATTGATAAAACAATAAAAAGAGGTTTCAATGAACCTATGATTTCTGATAAATTGCCAAATAGCGATTTTCTCTTTTATATATGTGGTATTGAAAATATTGGTATTGGAACATTTCATGAAAATTGTTGGCCAAAGGTTAATAAAGATGAAATGGATGGATTTATTTTGTTAATTGGAGTTAATAATATTTTAAGGCCTGATTGCGACTATGATAACAAAGAATCTTTAGATGACATTTTTGAAAAATTAAAAAATTTTATTGAAGATATATTAAATTATGGTAAACCTTTAATAGTAGAAACATTATACCCTACTAATTTAATTAATATAAATAAAAAAATAATCACTTTAAATGAAAAATTAATAAAATATTGTGAAGAAAAATCTATTGATTATTTAGATTTGTATTCTACTTTAGCAGATAATAATGGATTTATTAATTCCCATTTTTCTGACGATGGACTACATCCCAATGAAAAAGGATATGAAATAATTATTAACGAACTTACTGAAAAATTAAAAACTAAGTCACCAAAATCGTTATGTAAATAAATAGTTGTAAATATTTTTATAAAAACATCGCATTATAATGCGACGTTTATTTTTTATACAACATAAAATGTATTTTCACTTTCTTATACTATTTTATAGATTTTTATTTTTTTAACTCATTTCTTTAAATATATTTTAACACCAAATTTATTAACCTTGGACGTTTTTATCTAATGTCAATATTATTATGTACACATATTTAGTCAAAACAAAATATTATTTTTATTTACACATGGTATTATGGGGTGTCATTAATTTTATAGAATTTAAAGCTTTTTTTTGCATATCTTTGCCATGTAATAATACTTCATGCGAAACTCCAATATCCTTAGCAATATCAAAAATTAACCATTGATTAATATAGTTACTTTGTCTTATTATTTCTAAAAATTTTTGAGTTGCTTCCGCTTTAGAAATATCATATTGTTCTACTAAAGTTTCTAAACAACCTCTTACAAATAAATAAGAAGAAATATAAGAATATCTAAAAGAGCATGATTTATTAGGTAACGCTTCAGCAACTCCATAACTTCCATCTTTTTCAGAAGCTAAAAGTTCTTGAGCACTTAATATCTGATTTTCATCTAATTGCAATAATATATTTTGGTGATCATCAAATAACTCCTCAAGCCCTAAAGTATAAAGAGGCAATGCTTCAGCAAAGCCTTCACAAATTGTTTGATTTTTAGAAAAAAATTGACTGTGAATAATATGAGAAAGTTCATGAATTTCATTTACCTTTTTTGATATTTCTACATCTAAAGATTTATTTTCTAAAAGATTTTGACTTAAACCATAAGCTCTATTAAATCCATCTAGGTCATAACAATCAACAGGTTTACCTCCACCCGTTCCTTTATCAAAATGTTTAGGCATTCTTAATAATTTGGCGTATCTATCATCAGGAACAATATATACATATAATATAGGATTAGCATTTGCAGGATAATGAATATTTAAACTATTGATCATTTTTAAGTTGTTTTGTATATTTAATAAGGCATTTTTATATAGATCTTTATCATATTTAATTGCTAAATCATTTGATAGTCTTACTTTTATTTCTTTACTAAACTCTCTTATTTCTGAACTAAGAATATATTCTTTTAAAATATCTTTTTGATACATAATTTTATCACCTCAAAACATATTATCATTATATCATAAGTTGTAGATACCTTCTATTCGTTCTAATATGATAAAACTCGAACTTTTGATATTCGAGAGTAATAAATGATAATAAAAATTGTTAGTTTTGTTATTTAAGAAAGGATAAGTGACAAGGATTATAAAGTTGATAATATTTTTAAAAAAAATAATATTAACTAATAAGTTTCCAAATAAAATAAATCGTAACAAAATGTTCAAAGGTATTGTAATAATTTTTATATTTGCTATAATTTATTTAATTGATTTAATCGATCTTTGAAGAATGATTTTTTATCTAAAAAAAATCCCCACAGGATATTTTAATATACATGTCAAAATTCTAGGTAATTATTTTAAATATAAGAGAAAGAGGAATAATATGGTGTTATATGTTATACGTCACGGAGAAGTTAAAGCTAATCTAAAAAATCAAATAAATGGTAAAAATAATCATGGCTTAACTTTTAAAGGGAAAAATCAAGCTAAAGCTATCCAAAATGTCATTAAAGATTTAAAAATTGATTTAGTTTTTTGCTCTCCGTTAAAAAGAGCTAGACAAACATGTAAAATTGCTACCAAAAATAACTATAAAATTATATATGATAATAGATTATCAGAAAGAAATTCTAGAAATATGCAATATAAATCAGTAGAAATACTCAATAAATCAATATGGTATGATTTTAATAAAGATGTTATTTATAAAAATTCAGAAGGATTTAAAAGTATAATTAATCGTGTAAAAGACTTTATTGAAAATATAACATTAAATTACACTAATAAGAACATCTTGATAGTTACTCATGGCGATGTATGTAAGGCAATTCATTTATATTTTAATCCTAACGAAAATGATATAACTAATTTTGACCAAAAAAATTGTGAAATAGTAAAGTACATTTTAAAATAAGATTTGTAAATATTTCACCATAGCGCTTCTATCATATTCAACAAATGTGTTTATTTATTAATTTGCTATTTATACTTATACAATTATTTATTTTTTAATTTAATAAGTGAAACTACAGCAACTAATAACCAAATTAATTGTAATGAAAATGAAAACCATGCATTTTTTGGTAGTAATCCAATTCCCATAAATAATGAACCAAATAGATTAAATAATTGATATTTTTTTCCATTACTTATTTTATTAAATGATAAAAGCAAATAGCCAATTACCATTAAAATCATTCCAATCCAACCAATAATATCATAAAACATATAATCACTCTTTCTTATATAACTATGTTTGTATTCTTTTAAAGTTAAAATAGTTTTTATAGCATAAATTTCCCTTTGTTTTTAACTCCTTTTATTCAATCAATATTTTTAAATTATTTATATATTATTATATAATTATAGTCCTTATACTACTTATACAATAATATAATATTAGTATACTATAAATTCTTTTAAATTCCTATATTAAACTAATTACAATTTATAATATTAAATCACTTAAATTTTATATTTTAAATTTTTATTTAAAGCCTAGAAAGCATTATAATCAAATTATGATTTGCTTATTCTTTCAAATCTTTTTTCTTTCGTTATATTTTTTTATTAAGAACAAAACACCACATATTATTTTTTATATATTTTCAAATGCTGTTCTAATTCAGTTTCGCTTGAAAATATTTTTTCAAATATATTATATAAAGTATCTGTTGAATCATATTCACCTATCGCATAACATTTTTTACCTAAACCATAAGCAATTCCAGATTCGATATGTGCTGCTTTGCCAGCAGGTAAAACTAATAATAAATTTTCTGATTCTTTTTCTCCATCCATATCTTGTTTAAACAAATTTAAGACAATATCACTTTTTAAATCTAAAGATTCAAACTCTCGCTGTCTTTCTTCTGGAGTTTGATTGCTATTACCGTAGCCCCAATTTTTTTCATTTTTTAAAAAACAATAATAAGATATGTTATATTTATCCATCAAATTACAAATCCTTAAAATATTATCTTTATTACGTGCTCTTCCTGCTATAAAAAAATCATATTTCATAATCTTCACCTACGTTTTTTATTATAACATATTTAAAGATTAATGTTTATTTTTTCCGTGTGATACTATCTAAAAATGCCTAAAAGTAGTATAATTTAATTGAAATACTTGGAGACAGTATATGTTTGATATAGAAAAAGCAAAGTTATGTGCTAGTAAAATGAAAGATTATTTTGATTCTAATGAAGAAGTTGCTAATGTAGAAATACCAACTAGCATAAAAATGGGAAGTAATGATCATATTTTTTACATCTTTTATTCCTGTTTGTTAGATTATGGTATGCGCTCTAAAACTTATAATACTAACTTAATTAAAACTTATGAAAATTATAAAGATATATTTAATCCAAGTTATGTAGTAAAAACATTTAAAAACAATAAGATAAATTTATTTAATATTATAAAAGAAAATATTCATCCAAGATATCCGAATATTGCCTTAAAAAAATGGTTAGAATTATCTGAATTTTT
>CANRDL010000027.1 GCA_947629405.1 uncultured Bacilli bacterium | reverse complement strand
AAAATTCCTGGTATTGATAAAGTTGAACCAATGACTCATGCTCTTGATGATTTTGAATGCGAATTTCGAGAAGATGTCGTTGAAGAATCAATTCCTATTGAAGATTTACTTAAAAACAGTGATGAAACTGAAGGGTCAGAAATATCAGTACCAAAGGTAGTAGGATAGGAGGAATTTTATGAAATATATGAACAAATCAATCGAAGAATTACACGAACTTTTAAAAAGTGGCAAAGTAACAAGTGATGAACTTGTTAAAGAGTCTTTAAAGCTTTCTCATGAAGTTCAAGAAAAATGTAATGCCTTTGTTACTATTTTAGATGATCAAAAAGGTGGAGAAGTTACAGATAATTTACTTTCCGGAATTCCTTATGGAGTTAAAGATAACTATTCTACTAAAGATATTTTATCTACTGGTTCTTCTAATACTTTAAAAGATTATGTTCCTTTCTTTAGTGCTACTGCTATTGAAAATTTAAATAAAGCAGGGGCGATAAAAGTAAATAAAACAGCGATGGATGAATTTGGTATGGGTGGTACTGGAACAACTGCTCATACAGGAATTATTAAAAATCCTTGGGATACAACGCGTATGTGTGCTGGTTCATCATCAGGTTCAGCTGCTGCTGTGGCAGCTGGAGTTTATCCTTATGCTTTAGGTTCAGATACAGGAGATTCTATTCGTAAACCAGCCGCTTTTTGTGGTATTGTTGGTTATAAACCAACATACGGAATGATATCTCGTTATGGCTTATTTCCTTTTGCATCAAGTTTAGATCATTGTGGTGTTTTGACAAGAAGTGTTAAAGATGCAGCAATTGTCGTTGATAATATGAAAGGAATAGATAAAAATGATATGACATCTTTTGACTCTAGCAATATTCATTTATATAAATCAATCGATGGTAAGGTAAAAGGTAAAAAATTATGCTATATTAAGGAAATAGTTGATATTAACAGATATAAAAATGCTTCTCCGGAATTAAAAGAACATTTAGATAATTTTTATAAAACTTTAGATAAATTAAAAGAAATTGGTATAGAAGTTGAAGAAGTATCTGTTGATGAAAAACTTTTAAATGCTCAACCTTCTGTTTATGTTATTATTTCTTGTGCTGAAGCCACTTCTAATATGAGTAACTTAACTGGAATTATTTTTGGTCCAAGAGGTAAAGGCGATAATTATATTGATATGATGAAAGATCATCGTACCAAAGGTTTTTCTCCTCTTATTAAAAGAAGATTTGTAATTGGTTCTTATGTTTTACAAAAAGAAAATCAAGAAAGATATTTTAGAAATGCTCAAAGAGTAAGAAGATTATTAGTTGATAGATGGAAAGAATTATTTAAAGATTATGATGGAGTTATTCTCCCAGTTTCATCTGGACCTGCTAAAAAATTAGATGGAGAAGTGGATATATTAGATGAAAATACTCAAATTTTAGAAGAACATCTTCAAATTGGAAACTTTGGCGGTTTCCCATCTATTACTATTCCTAATGGATTTGTAAATAATCTACCTGTAGGAATTAATATAACTGGCAATTGCTATGATGATGCCAATGTATTAAATATTGCCTATGCTTTAGAAAGTACGATGAATTATAAAGGTCAAATTGCAAAGGAGGTAAAATAATGGGATATATTGCTAAAATTGGTTTGGAAATGCACTGTGAAGTTTCTGAAACAAATACTAAGGTATTTTCCAGTGCTAGAAATTCTTATAGTGACATTCCTAATTCTAATGTAAGACCAGTTGATATGGCTTTTCCAGGAACTTTACCAGTAGTCAATAAAGAAGCAGTTAGAATGGCTTTAATGGCTAGTATGATTTTAAACTGTAAACAACCTGAATATATGTATTTTGAAAGAAAAAATTATTATTATCCAGATCTTCCAAAAGGATTTCAACTTACGCAAGAGACAAAACCTATTCCCGTTGGAATTTATGGTAAAGTAGAGTTTGAATGTGATAATGAAATTAAAAGTGTTCGAGTAAATAATTTACATTTAGAAGAAGATGCTGCTTCCTTAGATCATTATTTTTCTAGTAGTAATATTGATTATAATAGAGCAGGTGTTCCCCTTTTAGAATTAGTTACTGAACCAGATTTACATAGTGCTAATGAAGCTGTTGCATTTCTTGAACATATGCGAAGTGTATATCAATATGCGGGCATTAGTGAAGCAGATAGTAAAAAAGGACAAATAAGATGTGATGTCAATGTTTCAATTATGGATGAAAATCTTGATGAAGAAGATCCAAAAAATTGGGGAACTAAGATTGAAATTAAAAATGTTAACTCTTTTGGCGGAGTAAGAGATGCTATTAATTACGAAATTAAAAGACAAACTGAATTAAAAGAAAATGGTAAATATGATGAAATGGAACAACAAACTCGTCGTTGGGATGAAGAAAGTGGAACAACTATTTACATGCGTAGTAAAGTAGATGCTATAGATTATAAATATTTTGTTGAACCAAATATTCCTAAAATTAAAATTTCTAAAAGTTGGCTAGAAGAAATAAGAAAATCAATTCCCGAAATGGCTTTAGACAGAAAAAAGAAATATATTGAAAAATATAATTTATCTGACTATGATGCAACTGTCTTAGTTAAAGAAAAAAATGTATCTGATTATTTTGAAGAACTTGTAAATAATAATATTGATGTTAAAGTTGCTGCTAACTGGGTAACTGTTCAAGTTTTAGGCTATATTAATAAACATGATATATCTATTAATGATTTTTATCTAAAGGCGGAAATGTTAGGTACTATCCTAAAAGCATTGGGGTCTAAAAAAATATCTTCTAAACAAGCCAAAGAATTATTCTTTAAAGCAATTGAAGAAGAAAAAGATCCAAAAGAATTATTAAAATCATCAGATATGACTCAAATAACTGATGAAAAGGAAATAAGTGATATTGTAGATAAAGTCATGGAAAATAATCAATCCCAAATAGAAGAGTATAAAAATGGCAAAACTAATTTATTTGATTATTTTGTTGGTCAAGTAATGAAAGAAACAAGAGGAAAAGCAAACCCTGTTATAACTAAAAAATTGATTTCACAATATTTAGAAAAATAAAAGTAGAAAGGAAAAAATTATGAAAATCAATAATAATTGTGCTAGAAAAATATTAAAAGAAGTTGAAAAAATAAAATTTGGAGAAAAATTACCTGTTGAAAAGTTACATGAAAAATTAAAAGAATATTCAATAGAAGATGTTTTAAATATAGTGACAATATTATATAAAGAAAATTATTTAATAATAATTGATAAATTACCTTATGATGATAATGATGTATTAAAAGATCATAGAATTAAAGGTTTAACTGACAAGGGTTATAAAACATTAGATTTAATAAGAGATGATGAAATTTGGAATAAAATGAAAGAAAAATTACCAAATTTTGATGAAGTATCTATTTTTACAATTTTTGATATTGCTAATAAAATTAAAAATGTAGAGATTAATAATTTATTTGATTTACCAAAAGATTTATTTATCCAAAACAATAGATGGTAACTATTTAAATTTGTTCTTTTTATACTCAAATTAGTGAGAAAACATAAACTTATAAATTTATGTTTTCTTTTTTTATATTTTAATATATAATATTTAATGCATATCAATTATTTTTACAAAGGAGTAAAAATGAATTTTGATAAAATTGCTAAAACTGAAAAAACTATTCTTATTTTTATTGGAATTTTATTTTTAATATTTACTAGTTTTATTATTTCAATGTTTTATAAAGATAATAAAAAAGAGGCTATCAAAAATAAACAAGTTGTTTTAAATGACAGCAAAGATAATGTTATAAGCACTTCAAAAGATACAAATAAATTTAAATTATATGTTAAAGAAAAAGAAAAAAATAATGAGAATATTGAAAATATTAATCCTATTTTCATAATATATAATAAGCCTAAAATATATTTAAGTAAAAACTTAGAAAATTATATAAATAGTTTAAATGGTGTAATTGATGATAAAACAGATTTAAAAATATTTAATGATGTCTATGCACTAGATTATAATCATAATAAATTAAATGTTAAATTAAATATTTATGGAATTGATCAAAATGGAAATAAAGTAAATATAAATAAAGAAAATATTTTAAATATCCCTTCAGGTATTGTCAAAATTATTTTTGAATATGAGGCAACCGACAATTTTAATAATAATGATCTAAAATCATTTGAATTTAAAGTTAAAAATGGTTTAGAGTCCATTAATATTGATAATGCTTATTTAAATACCGAATTTAATGAATTAATATATGATTATGATTTATATGTCGATAGTAATGCTTCTAATTTGAATTTAGATTTTAAATCTTATGAAGAAGTTAAAGCCATATTTAATGATGAACAAATTGATATAATTGATAATAATTTAAATTTAGAATTACAAGAAAATAATAATCATTTAACTTTAATTACTAATGGTAAAAATATTAATTTTAATATTATTAGAAAAGAATACGAATTTAATAGTCTTAAAACATTAAGTATTAATAATAATGAAATTGATTTAAATACTAATAATTTAAATTATGAGATAAATAATATTGATACTAAAAATATAAATATTAAAGCTACTGCTTACAACGAAAATACTATTATTGAAGGCACTGAATCATTTACAATGGATAAAGACAATATAACAAAAGAAATTACTGTTACCAATAATAATATTTCTAAAAAATATATTATTAAAATTAATTTGTTGAAACCAACTTTATCAAGTTTAAAAATAAATAATTTTAATTTAAATCCTGTTTTTAATAAAGATACTTTAAATTATAATGTTTCCGTAGATAATAATATTGAAGATATTAATATTGAAGCAACTACTAATGATGGAATAATTGACGGAAATGGGCCAAAAAAATTAAATATTGGAAATAATATATTCGAAATTAAAGTTCAAAAAAATGATATACAAAATATTTATAATATAAATGTTTTTAGAAAAAATAATAATTTTTTTAAAAGACCTTTAGAATCAGGAAAAGTTAGTCAAGCATTTCATAACGGAATTGACATAAGCAGCTATAAAACAGCAATTTATAATAATCCAGTTTATGCAACTTATGAAGGTACGGTAGCCAATATTATATATAAAAGTAGCTGTGGCGGTAATATTATTTATATTCATCACCAATTAAATGGTGAAAACTATACAACTGAGTATGCTCATTTAAAGGATATATTAGTCAAAATTGGAGACAAAGTAACATCAGATACAAAAATTGCCACTGTTGGAGGTAATCCTAACATTCAAACTTGGGATAAATGTTCAACTGGGTCACATCTTCATTACGCTATTTCCAAAGGACTTTATAATACTCCTTCAGATATTTTTAAAAAGAATACTGAAGTAATGAAAAACGAATTACTTAGTAATATTGAAAATAAAAAAGGATATAGTTTTTCAACTAGAATTTAAAAAAGGAATATTTTATTTAATATTTCTTTTTTTTTAATATTATGTTAAAATTATTTTAGAATTAGAATAAGAGGGTAGATATTTATGTTTGGCAAAATTAAATGGATTAGAAATAATGAAGCAATAGTAGAAAAAAGTACAGATGCATCAGCAACTAATGAAGATTTAATGAATGTTCATGTTGTATTTGTTGCTGAGAATCAAAAAATACTTGGAGAAGTTACCGAAATTGATGAGAATGGTATAAAAATAAGATTTTTAGGAGAGTTTTTACCTAATAAATATGTAAATGGTATTTTAAGAAAACCTCTTCCTTCATCTAGTATAAGACTTATAAATGAAGAAGAGAGAAAACAAATTTTTGGAACAGATGATGGTAATAATTTATTGGCAGGTAATTCTCCAATATATAATGATTGTCCAATATATTTTGATATTAATACTTGTTTTTCTAATCACTTAGCGATTTTTGGTAATTCTGGTTCTGGAAAAAGCTGTGGAGTTGCGCGACTTATTCAAAATATATTTTTAAATAAAAAAATGTTATCTTATAATGCTAATTTATTTATATTTGATGCCTATGGTGAATATAAGAATGCTTTTTCTAAAATTAATGAATTAAGTCAATATTATAATTATAAATTTATTACTACTAATCCAACTGATCCTGATGATGAAAATTTAAGAATACCAATTTATCTTTTAAATTTAGATGACTGGGCATTACTTTTACAACTTAGTGAACATTCGCAAATGCCAATAGTAGAAAGAACAATCAAACTTTCTAAAATATTTGCTCAACAAGATGAAACTTCTCGTAAATATAAAAATCATTTAATTGCTAAAGCAATTTTAGCGGTACTATTTTCAAATAGAACTACGGCATCTAAAAAGAATGAAATATTTAGTATAATTGAAGCTTGTCATACTAATGAATTTAATTTTGATACTGAAATTCAGGGACTTGGTTATACTAGAAAATTTAGTGAATGTTTTGAAATTGATTCCAATGGTAATTTTGGCGAAAGTGTTTTAATTAATGATTATGTTTTATCTCATTTAAATGATGAATTAGAATCTACTAAAGAGCCAGAAAAAGCTTTCTACACTTTGAAGGATTTTGAAAAAGCGTTAGAATTCACCTTAATTTCCGAAGGATTCCAAGATAATAGTCAAATATACAATGATGCAATTATTTTAAAAGTTAGATTACATTCTATTATAAATAGCCATATTGGTTCATATTTTGAATATGATCAATTTATATCAATTGAAAATTATATATCTAATTTAGTTGTAAAAAAAGGAAACAAATCACAAATTATTAATATAAATTTAGAAGATGTAGACGATGTATATGCCAAAGTTATCGTAAAAATATTATCTAGATTTATATTTGAATTTTCTAAAAGAAGCAAACAAAGAGCATCAATACCATTCCACATCTTTTTGGAGGAAGCACATAGATATGTTCAAAAAGATAATGATATTTTCTTAATTGGATATAACATTTTTGATCGTATTGCTAAAGAAGGTCGTAAATATGGAGTTATGCTTAATATAATATCGCAAAGACCAGTTGAACTTTCTGATACTGTTATTTCCCAAATTTCTAATTTCTTTATTTTTAAAATGACCCATCCACTAGATCTTGAATATATAAGAAAAATGCTTCCTAATATTTCTGATGATGTTATTGAAAAACAAAAATCTTTACAACCTGGTACTTGTGTAGCTTTTGGTACAGCATTTAAAATTCCTATGATAATTAGAATGGAAATGCCAAATCCTATGCCTTATTCTTCCAACTGTGATGTTCGAAATAGATGGGAGCCAAATAAAAAATAATTATATATTTAATTTGTATATTTCAAATTATTTATGGTATAATAAAATTGTTCAAAGATATATTACTAACATAAAACCGACTAAGTGATATATAGGGAATCTAATTGAGATGTGGTGTTGAAAGCCAAATTTATATTTGGAATCCTAAAGCATTTCATGTGATGCCCACCTGGCGAGAGCGGGATTTTATCACAAGTAATATACTTTGGACATTTTTTTTTGGAGGTTTTTAAATGTTTCAAAGAATTATTAGTTTAATTGGTGAAAATAATTTTAATATAATTAAAAATTTAAATATTGTTATTGTTGGAATTGGCGGAGTAGGTGGTTATGTATTTGAAAGCCTTATTCGAAGTGGAATCCAAAATATTACAATTATCGATAACGACAATATCGATATAAGCAATTTAAATAGACAAATAATTACTAATTATCATAATATTGGTGAAAATAAAACAAGGGAAGCAAAAAAAAGAGGACTAAATATTAACCCTTCTGCCAATATTACAACTTACAACTTATTTTTGGATAAAAATAATATGAATATTTTAAATGAAATAAAAGTTGATTATTTAATTGATTGCTGTGATTCTGTTGACACTAAATTTGAAATAATAAAATATTGTACTACTAATAATATAAAATTTATTACTTGTTTAGGAACAGCAAAAAAATTACATCCAGAATTACTATCTATTACAACCTTAGATAAAACTTCCTATGATCCTCTTGCTAGAATTTTAAGAAAAAAAGTTAATAATGCTAAAATAAGAAAAAAAATACCGGTTGTATCATCTACCGAAAAAATTAAGGGAAATTATAATAAGGAATTAGGATCGATGTCATTTGTACCTAATGCTGCTGGGATATTATTATCTTCTTATGTAATAAATGATTGTATAAATATTGATAATTAAAAATTAATATGTTAAAATACCTTTTATGCATTAGGAGAGGTAATATGAAAAAAAATATAATTAATGAAAAAATAAAAAAACTAAATAATATAGCAGAAATGATTGAAAAAGAAATGAAGTATGTAACACTTGATAATTTAGATTTAACTAATCGAAGAATTTCAATTTTAATGGCGCAAAAGAAATTTATAGTTTATTCATTAATTAAAAATACAACTTTTAAAAAAGAGGAATTTTTAGAATTTTTAGTTAAATATTTATCTATTAATGAACAACAAGAATATATACTAATACCAAATATTTCTTTTGTAAGTGAAGATATTCTAAATCAGTGTTTAAAAACGGAAAATTATAATCTTATTATCGAAAAAGAAGATTATGAAAAAACTATTGGTAATAGTGACTTTACTAATAAATTTATATTAAATTTATTACAAAATCCATATATACTATTAAAAGATGATGAAAAATATTCATTTTTTAGTGAATGCGGTTTGGGAATTAATATGCGGGAAGAATTTCAAAAATTCCCTTATTTGTTTAATATAGCTCAAAGAATTTATAATGAAAAAGAAAATTATCTGAATGAAAAAAATGAGAATTTATTAAGAGCTGAATTAAATAAAGCGGTAACTGCTAATAAATTATTTGGTAGTATTGATAAAAATAATGATTTAAATAAGAAAAAAGAAATAACATTAAAAATAAATAAAAAATAATTTCAACTTAGAAATTATTTTTTTGTTATGAGAAAATCAATTAATTTATTGGGATTATCATTTTTTTCAATAATATTATAAATTAAATTAATAATTGGCATTTTAATTTTTTTTCGACGAAGTAATTTATGAATTGATTTAATAGTATGATATCCCTCAACAGTATTTTCTCTTAAGAATTTATCTATTTTTTCTTTATCATTTGTAGCAAGTATTGTTCCGAATTTATAATTTCTACTCTTAGTAGAAGTGCATGTTAATAATAGATCACCAATACCGGCAAAACTATTAATAGTTTTTTTATTACCTTTAACGGCATATAGTAATTCTTTTATATCGTGGATGGATTCTGTTATGAAGAATGCTTGTGTACTTTCCTTATAACCAAGTCCAGATATAATACCGGATGCTATTGCTATAACATTTTTAATGCTACCACAAATTTCTACTCCTAATATATCATTAGTTTCTCTAAGTTTTACATTATTATTTTCCATCGCATTTTTAATTACAGCATTAGTGTTTTTAGATTTAGATGCAATAGAAAATCCTATTGGTTCATCATTAATTAAATCGATAGCAAAAGAAGGGCCAGATATAACAGCAATTTTTTTAGTAATAATATATTTTTTGACAAGTTCATGACAAAAGCAATTATTTTTTTCATCAATTCCTTTACTACCAACACAAATGTACATATTATTTTTATAATATTTTTTTATTTCTTTTAAAGTGTTTTCCAAATATTTTACCGAAACTAATATAAATATAATACTAGCATTTTTAATGCATTCTTCCATATTAGTAGTAAACTTATAATTATTATCTATTACAATTTTGCCAAAATTTTTCTTTTGAAATTCTTTTTCCTGAACTTTTTTTATA
The DNA here is from genome assembly GCA_947629405.1 of uncultured Bacilli bacterium. GTDB lineage: Bacteria > Bacillota_I > Bacilli_A > RF39 > UBA660 > CANRDL01. The sequence goes on along the minus strand of CANRDL010000027.1, from coordinate 2,586 downwards.
GTATCATTACTTTCAGCCCACATACATACATCTAAATTATTATTATTTAATACTTTAGTAATTGCTAAACTAAAAACACCTGTTCCAATTACAGCAACTTTCATGATTTCATCTCCTTATTTATTAAATCTAAATTATTTTCATATTTATTATTTTTTTTATTATAATATTTTTTATTTTGTAATTTTAATGGCATGTAATTTTGTTTTACCCAATATTTAGGGTAATCATGAGGATATAAATAGTCTTTAGAATGAGTTTTAATATTATTAGGTACTTCTCCTGAATTACCCATTTTAATATCATTAATTGCCGCATTTATTGCTAAATATGCTGAATTAGATTTAGGTGACTGGGCCAGTTCTATTACAACATTTGCTAAAGCAATTTTTCCTTCATCAATTCCTAAGCGTTCAACAGCGTTTATAGCTGCCATAACTTTAGGACCCATAGAAGGATTGGCAAGACCAATATCTTCATATGTAACTACTAATAGTCTTCTAAATAATATATCTAAATCACCGGCTTCGATTAAACGTGCGAGATAATGTAAAGAAGCATCAACATCAGAACCTCTAATTGATTTTTGAAAAGCGGAAATAACATCATAATGACCATCCTCATTTTTATCGGCATATAAGTTAACCTTAGGATTTATTTCTTTGATATCATTAATAGTTATATTTTTTTTATGATATTTTGCCACTTCTAATAAATTAATTGCAAATCTAAAATCGCCTTGAGAAGCATTGGCGATGTGTTTTAAAGCCTCATCTGTAACATTGATTTTTTCTTCTTTACTAATTTTTTTTAAACCAGTTAATATATCGTTATTTTTAAGTGGTTTGACTTCAAATATTTGACATCTACTACGAATCGCCGGATTAATAGAATAATAAGGATTAGAAGTTGTAAGGCCAATTAAAATTACTAAACCAGATTCAATATAGGGTAGTAAAAGATCTTGTTTATCTTTATTCATTCGATGTATTTCATCTATAACAAGAATTATTTCTCCATACATTTTTGCTTCTTCTATTACTACATCAAAGTCTTTTTTGGTATTAACAGTAGCATTTAAAAATCGATATTTAATGTCTAATTCATTGACAATAGCATTAGCAATAGAAGTTTTACCACATCCTGGTTTACCATATAAAATTATAGAAAACATTTTTTTATTTTTTACTAAATTAGTAATAATTTTTCCTTTACCAATTAAATGACTTTGACCAATAACATCATCAAGTTTAGTTGGTCTTTTTATATCCGCTAATAATTTCATTTTATCACCACTTATAATTATAACATAAATATGATAAAATTAAGATATAAAAGGTGATTAAATATGAATGAGATGTATATTAATGATTTTATTGATTACTTAAAATATGAGCGTAAATTAAGTCCAAATACTATTAAATCATATGAATATAATTTAAAACAATATAATAACTATTTAAAAAATAAAAATATTACTAAAATAAATGGAAATGATTTAACTAATTTTATAAAAAGTGAAAGAAATAAATCTAAAAATATATTAACTATTACTCATTATATATCAATACTTTGTTCTTTTTATAATTATTTATTTCAAGAAAATATTATAAATACTAACCCTGCCACTAATTTAATTAAACCTAAAACCCCTAAAAAATTACCTAATTATCTAACTATAGAAGAAGTAGATAAATTATTAGATGTTAAATTGGATAAACCTTTTGATTATCGAGATAAAGCGATGATTGAGCTTGCTTATGCAACTGGTATTAGAGTATCGGAATTAATTTCTTTAAAATTATCTAATATTGATTTAGAAAACTGTTTTATTAGAGTAATGGGTAAGGGGAGTAAAGAGCGCATTGTCCCTTTCGGTGATATTGCTTACAAATATTTAAAATTATATATTAATAATTATCGTATGAAAATATTAAAAGATAAAGATAGTGAATATTTATTTATAAACTATAAAGGACAAATGATATCTCGCCAATCATTTTTTAAATTTATTAAAAATCAGGCTATAAAAGTTGGGATAAAGAAAAATATTTCTCCTCATATTTTAAGACATTCTTTTGCAACTCATTTACTTAATAATGGAGCTGATTTAAAAATAATTCAGGAATTACTCGGTCATTCAGATTTATCTACTACTGAAATATATGCACATTTAGCCAATGAAAAGATAAAAAAAGACTATGAAGAATATCATCCTCATAGTCATGAGTAAATTATTTACTATTACAATTTTTATTGTTTGATTTGTTTCCTTTTTTATTGTTTGTTCTAGATTGTGACTTAGAATTTGTTCTAGAATTTGATCTAGCGTTTGTTCTTGATTGATTTTTTTCTCTACTCATTATTCTCACCACCCATTATTATTATGGATTAAAATTACTTAAAAATTCTTTATTTTTTTAAAAATTTATGGTAATTTTTGGTTATATTTATACTTTTTTACTCTAAAAATAATGTAACTTGAAACATGCAGATTGAAAGCTTATAGAGGTTTGCAGTTTGACTTTTTTTATTAGTGGAAATGTCGTAATTTGACGAACGATTTATATTGATAAAAAAAGAAGA
>CANRDL010000026.1 GCA_947629405.1 uncultured Bacilli bacterium | reverse complement strand
ATTTAGAAATCTCGTGTCTTTTTGTAGTGTCTATAATATCACAAAAATTTATTCTTGACAAATCTTAGAATGTCACTTTTTTTACTTACTCGCAGTTATTTTTAAGGTTTCATTCAAATTAAGAACAGAATCTTTAGGAATTGAAGTAGATATAACTCGCCCATTTCCTTCTATTTCACAATTTAAATTAGCCATTTTACAAAAGACTTTAGCATCACTTATTGACCAACCTGACATATCAGGAAGAGTGACTTTATTATAATTTGTTTTTAAAAATACTTTATCTGAGGCAACAATTGTAACATTTTTCTTAGGATATTGATTTACTACTTTGTCCCCATCCCCAATTATTACAGGAACTAACATTTGCAAGTTAATATCATCACGAGCATCATTTATATTTTTAGAAATATAAGATTTTACTTTGATAATTTTGGATTCATCTAAGGCGCTTTTAGTTTCTGTGATATTTTTATAATTTGAGATTTCTTCAACAACACTTTTAACACTATTAGCCATATTTGATACGGAACCATTTAATTGTTTTACCGAAATATATAAAATATATTTTGGATCATCATAAGGGAAAATTCCCGCAAAAGATCTAATATAGTTATTTTCGCCTTTCATATATCCGCCACCATTAGGATTAGGAATTTCAGCTGTACCAGTTTTTCCAATTAAGGTTACATTATCAGTTTGATAAAATTTAGCAGAAGTAAGACCACTATATACGACATCTTTCATTAAATTTTTCATTTTATCAGTAGTTGTTTTAGAAGCGACTGTTTTAATTTCTTTTCTTTTACCTACTTTTATCGTCTTCCCTTTTTCATCAACTATTTTATCAATAAGATAAGGTTTTAACATTACTCCATCATTAGTAATAGATGTCAAGGCTTGAATATTTTGAATTGGCGTAGTTGTAATACCTTGTCCAAAGGCTGCTGTAGCAACTTCAATTGGATATCTGAAATTAATATCTCCCGAACTTTCGCCCGGTAATTCAATTCCTGTTTTGGAACCAAAGCCCATTAATTCAAAGTAATCATGTAAATTTTTACGCCCCAATTTTTGGGATAATTTAGTAGCAGCAACATTGGAAGAATAAGCAAATCCTCGATCAAATGTAATTGTTCCAAATCCAACCTCATTGAAATCAGTAATTACATCTTCACCAATATTAACTCTTCCACTTTGTAAAGTTTCTTCCCCATTATATAACCCATTTTCTAAAGTAGCCATCCAAGTATAAGTTTTCATAGTTGACCCAGGTTCATAGGTATATTGCGTTAAAGGATTTAAATAACTAGTAACATTATCTAAAGTATTTAGATCAAAATTAGGATTAGAAGCAGTACCTACAATAGCGCCAGTTTTAGCATCAGCAACAGTAAAAGTAGCCCAAGTATATCCAGCAGTATTTTTAAGTTCTTCTAATTTATTTTCTAGTAACATTTGAATGTTAGTATCTATTGTTAAATAAATATCTGAGCCATTGACTGGATCTTCGGTGATAGATGGAGTATTAGGTATTTGATAACCATAAGCATCTCTTTGATATTCAATATATCCATCTTTTCCTTTTAATGTATCATTAAATTGTCTTTCAATGCCTAACTCTCCTACTATTTCATTATCATCATTTTTTTTGGCATAACCAATGACATAAGAAGCAAATGAGCCCATTTTATAATATCTTTTACTACTTTTAAGAAAATCAATTCCTGGTAAATTTAAGGCTTCAATTTCTTCTTTTTTTAATTCGGTAATATTTCTGCCGCCGGGACCTAATTCAACTTGATAAGATTTTTTATTTAAAAGTTTTAAAATTTGTTCTTTATCCATATTAATAATTGGCGATAATTTTTCAGCAGTCATTTCCTTATCAGCCACATGTTTTAATTTTTTTGGATCAGTTGTTCTTGATGAATCTAAATAAGCAATAACATTATAAGAATTAATATCTTGTGCTAAAATTTCCCCAGTAACATCATAAATTGTTCCTCGGTTAGCAGGTATGACTGATTTATATGTATCTCTAGATGCGGCAAATTTTTTTAAATTTATATTCCCTGATTTATTAGTATAGGCAACATAAAAGAACTTAAAAGCAATTATAGAAAATAAAAAAAGAACAATAACTATAATAAAATTATAAACTCTAACTGTATTGTTCCTTTTTCTCATTATTTTCACCTACTAATTATTTTCTTCAATTACCTTTATATTGTCATTATTATAAGATAATCCTAAGTTTTTTGCAAGTCCCTGAATCTTATCTAAAGAAGCAAGTTCATCAATTTTCATACTTAAACTTTCATTTTCATTTTTTTGTTCAGTTATTTTATTTTCCATTCTTTTCAAAGTAATATTAGTTTTGGATAATGTTGCTTTAGAAAAAACAATCATTATGGGTGATAAAATTAATAAAAATATTAATAATCCATAAATCATTTTTTCTCCTTTTAAATATTTTACTCTTCTTTGTTTTGTTCTTCTCATCTTTATATCCTTTCTATTACTCTTAATTTAGCGCTTTTGCTTCTGGAATTTAATTCTATTTCTTTTGCACTTGGGCAAATAGGTTTTTTATTAATTAATTTTATTTTTGGTTGATATTCAAGGGGAATATTTGGCATTCCTTTAACTATTTCATCAACATCACTATATTTTTTAAATGCTTTTTTTACTATTCGATCTTCTAAAGAATGAAATGATATTACAGCCATTCTTCCACCTTTATTTAATAATTCAATAGCATCCGGTATAACTTTTTCTAAAACTTTTAATTCATTATTAACTTCAATTCTAATTGCTTGAAAAATCTTTCTTTCTGGATGAAATTTATTAAAATAATTTAGACCTACACTTTCTTTAATCACTTCAACTAATTCTATAGTAGTATTAATTGGTCTTTTTTTTACAATGAAAGAAGCAATAAATTTACTTTTTTTCTCTTCTCCATATTTGTAAAAAATATCGGTAAGTTTTAAAAGATCATAATTGTTAACAACATCATAAGCAGTTAAATTATTAGTTTGATCCATTCGCATATCTAGTTTTGAATCTTTTTGAAAACTAAAACCACGAGATGCATTATCAATTTGGGGAGAAGATACTCCAAGATCAAATAATATTCCATCAACTTTGGAAATATTTATTTCATCAAGTACATCTTTCAATCTTTCAAAGTTAGTTTTAATTATTTTAAAATTATTACTAATTTCTGAAAGCCTTTTTTTTGAATAACTTATTGCCTCCTCATCTTGATCCAAACATATTAATAAGCCCTTATCTAATTTTTCTAAAATTTTACTGGAATGTCCGCCATAACCAAGTGTAGCATCAACATAAATGCCATCATTTTTAATATTTAGGCTTTCAATTGCTTCCTTAAGTAAGACACTTTTATGCATCTTCTTCACTTCCAAATAAATTTTCGGCTATGTTTTCAAAATCATCCATGTTTTCAGCAACAAATTCTTCATATGAATTTTTATCCCAAATTTCTAGTCTTTCATTAACACCCAATATTACTACATCTTTTTGCAAATCAGCATAATCAATATGAGGTTTTAAAATCAAAACTCTACCTTGGCGATCTAATTCACATTCAGTGGCACTAGAAATAAATAGTCTTGAAAAAATTCTGGCATTTTTTTTAGTGAAAGATAATTTATTTAATTTTTCAGTAATTTTTTCCCATTCTTCAAGAGAATAGACAAACAAACATTTTTCAAGTCCTTTGGTAATAACAAATTTATCACCTAATTTAAATCGCAACTTAGCAGGAATAATAAGTCTATTTTTTTCATCAAGCGAATGATGATATTCACCCATAAACATATCAATTCACCACTTTCCTCCACTTTATACCACTGTATACCAATATATTATCGTAAAATTAGGATAAAGTCAATAAAAATCAAGAAAAAAATGTAATATTTTACAAATAAAAAAAAGACTTTAAAGTCTTTTTCATCATTCATTAAATATTATCGATAATAATTTATATTCATTATTAATTTTTTTATATTTTATTTCTAAATTAGCATATTTAACATTACTGTCATAATTTAAAACATCATAAGAATAAATCGAAGATAAATTATCATAATTAATCGTTTTATCACTATTTAGCGATGTCAAAAAGTCAACATTTAATGTATATATATTACTAGCTTTATTAAAACTCAAATTATTAGCTTTCAATACAAATTCGGAATTATTCCAATTTTCTATATAACTTCCATAAAGATTATTATCTTTTATTAAAATACCATTATATATATTTCCGGCCCTAAGATTTTCTTCATCGAGCTTATTATCTAATATTTTTTCATAATAAGCTTTAAATTCATCGTAATTAATACTGGCATTACCAACTTTTTCTTGTCCATTTTCATCTGTATTCCAGCTGATTTTATCACTATAATTGGCATCTTTTAAAATATTTTGCCAAGCAATTTCAAATCTATTTTTTTCTTCATTTAATAAATTAGTTTCATAATCAATATCTAAACTTTCAAAATTCAAAATTATTCTTAAAGGATTTTGAATACTATAATTAAGTTTTTGATTAATATTTTCTTTATCTTCATTACTCAAATTTATATTTTTATTTTCATTATTTTCAATCTTGGCATTATATTTAGTATTTCCTACTTTTAAAAATTTTTTATATATATTATTACTTGCAAAAATTAATAAAATACAAATTATAAAAATTAATATAATAGTTACTAATTTATTTATTTTAAAAGTTTGCATAGTAATACCTCTTTTCATTTTTATTATACAAAAATAAATAATATTTTTTAACCCTTTATATTATTTTTGACATAATTTTTACATTAATACCAAATAAAAAAGAATAATTGAATTATTCTTCTGATTTTTTAGTATCTTTTTTAGAAGTTTTTTTAACTTCTTTTTTTTCTACTACTTCTTTATTTTCTTCTTTTTCAAGTTTTAAAACATCTTCATTTTTATAATATCCGCATTTTGTACAAACTCTATGTGGTTTAATTGGTTCTCCACATTTTGGACATTTAGATATTGTTGGTGCATCCTTTTTTAAATGTGTACGACGCATTCTTTTTTTAGTTTTACTTGTTCTTCTAAATGGAACTGCCATATTTTCACTCCTTCCCTTTTTGAAGTAGCTCTTTTAAAGGAGCCATTCGGTCATCATCTTTCTTTTTATGATCTGTTAATTCCCATCCATCACCAGACAATTTAAAATCTTCATTGTCATTTTTAACAATCCTAATGGGAATTTCCAATACAATATTTTCCCATAAAAGTGCTTGTAAATCAAGTGAATTTTCATAATTTTTTAAAAATTCTTGTATTTCGTCTTGATTTTCATCAACAATAAAGGAAAATTTATGCTCTATATTTTCTAATGTTCGACTATCAGGTAAAACCATTATTCCTTTTACTTCTAAATATATATGATATTCATCAGTTATGTATCCATCAACTTTTAAATCATTAATCTCTTTTATCTCTGTTTCTTTAAATAAATCTTTATCTAATTCATAATTTCCTGATAAATCAATTCTTGTTTGATTAAGTTTTAATTTACTAATATCAATATTCATATTTATACCTCATATCTATTTTACAATAATTTAAAAAAAATTTAAATATAAAAAATAGAGCTTTCGCTCTATTTATAAAAATTATTTTTTATTTTTATTTTTCATTTTTTGATTTACATTATCAAGTGCCGTATTAATTACTTCATTAGCTTTTTGTTTAGTTTTATTTGATGACATAAAATAGGCATAACCTGCTGCTCCCATGCCCATTCCAAGGCCCATCATAAGTAATGATGTTTTTACTTTCATAAATCTCAACTCCTTACAGTCTTATTATTCCCCAAAAATCAATTTTTATTACTTAATAATCCCTTTAAATTGGTATTTCTTTTTACACTGTAATCATTATTTATAGAATTTAAAAAAACATCTTTTTCCCCAAGTATAATTAGAGACTTTTTTGCTCGGGAAACACCAGTATAAATAAGTTTATTATATAGCATTCTTTTATAACTTCCAATAATTGGCAGAATAACATGATCAAATTCACTACCTTGAGATTTATGAATAGTAATAGCATAAGCATGTTTAATAGTAGCAAGATCACTCTTTTTATAGTCTACAATATTGCCATCAAAGTTAATACTTAAAACAAAATTATCTTTATTTTTACCATATATTTCCTTAATATAACCAATATCGCCATTAAAAACATTGCAGTCGGGATTATTTATCAGTTGTAAAACTTTATCTCCTTCTCTAAAAATAATGTCATTATAAAGATAATCTTTTTTATCTTCACTTTTTTTATTAAATAAATTTTGTAACATTACATTTATATTATCAATACCATTTATTCCTTTATACATAGGAATTAAAATTTGAATATTTTTTTCATTTAAATCTTTTTTTAAAGAAGATTCACATATTTTTTTAATCATGGTATGAAGATTACTAGAACTTACCTCTAAATAATTATAATCATCTCTCATTTTCGTAAAATCATTTAATTTTTTTAATTTAATTTCCTGAGCTAAATATGGTATGTAAGAATTACTTTTTTGACGATAAATTGTTTCTAAATTTACATGATTAAATATTTTACTATCTATTAAATCTTTTAACACATTTCCACAATTAACGGAAGGTAATTGATTAGAATCACCAACAAATATAATTTTAACATCATCTTTTATCCCATCAAGAAGCGAATACATAAGATAAGTATCAACCATGGAAAGTTCATCGACAATTATTAATTTTTGAGAATTTTTATTATATTTATTTACTCCAAATTCATCTTTTTCTTTATTCCATTTTAAAAATCTGTGAATTGTAAAAGCCGGTAAATTAGTAGAATAGCTCATTCTCTTGGCTGCTCTTCCCGTTGGAGCAAGTAAAGCAATAGTATTCAATATATCAAAATTATTTAAATGATTTATAGTAATATATGCCTTAACTATGCCATTTATAATTGTTGTTTTTCCCGTTCCTGGTCCCCCAGTAATAATTGATACATTTTCTTTTAACGAAGAAATAATAGCTTGTTTTTGCTCACCATTATATTTTATATTTAATATATTTTCCAGTTCATTAATTAAGCTTTCATCTAAGTTATTTTCTTTAATATGAGAATTAATACTTAATAATAAAGTAGCAATATTTTCTTCATAAAAGTAAGTTAGATAAAGAGTATATTTATTATCTTTTAATATAATTTTTTTCTCAGATACTAAATAATTTAGATATTCTTTAAACTGCTCAATATTTATATCTATCTTAAAAGTTTTAACAAATTCTTCATATAAAAAATCATCATAAAAAAATGTATCTCCCGTTTTATTTTGTAAAATATTAAAAAGTTCTAATATACAGGCAAAAATTCTTAATTCCGAATTTTTATCATGATTATTTAAAAATATTTGATCCAATCTTTTAAAATCAATAACTGCAGATAGTTCATAAACATTTCCATCGACAATAGATTTGATATTTTCTCCATATTTAGCTACTAATTTTAAAGCTTCTTTCATCGTAAAGCCCAAATTTCTAAGATAAATTATAACTTCATCACTACTATCATAATTTTTTAATGAATTATATATTTTTAATGCTTTTTCTTCACTAATACCTGGTACCATCAAAAGATTATGATAGTTTTCTTTAATTTTATCTATGGCATTTTCACCTAAAACATTAACAATTTTGATGGCTGTTTTTTCACCACTACCTTTAATTAAAGAACTAGATAAAAATTCAATAACTCCATCTTTAGTTGTCGGTTTTAATTTTTGATAAGATGAGGTAATAAATTGTTTACCAAATTTAACATGATTTACAAATTCCCCAACCAATTCATATTTATCAACATCATTTAAAGAGTTAAAATAGCCCGTAAAAGTAATTGTTTTATTTAAATATTCTTTATATTCATCATCTATTTCTTTAACTCGAAAAAGACCAACTTTATAGCCGTTGTCTCCATCATAAATAATATTTCTAATTTTGCCAATTATTTTTATCATGAAATCACCTAATTAAATTATACAATAAAATAAAAAAAACGCTAGATTAAATAGCGCTTTTTTAGGCAGTTTTAGGTAAATTATAATTATCATTACCTAAAGGATCTAGAGTAAAACTTTGATTAGTAAGTCTTTTTATATCCGTTAAAGTTCTTAAGTATATTTGTTCTAAAGTTACTGGATCATCTAATGTTTTGGCATTTTTTAAAAGTTCTAAATTATTAATTAGAAAACTTTCGGTGTCAGGATAATTTTTCATAATAGAATTGATAAAATTATCTAAATAAACAATATTACCATTAGTAATCAAATCTTTAATATTAATTTCCGGATCAATTACAGCATTTTTGTCATAAACATCTACATTTTGATTACCAAAAAGAAGTAAATACAAATGACAATTTTTATCTTCTTTAGTTAAAATCACTTGTTCTTTAAGCTTCATCATATCACTTTTAATACTACCTACTCCAATATTGGGAATATTATAAGTATAATTCTTGATATATGCCATAATTATCCTCTCCTAATTTAATTTTACTTAAAATAAATTAATCAATCAATAATTATAGCTCACTGAACACATCTAATTTGTCAACTTTTGTCAATGTAACATTATAAATATTATTTCTATTTAATTTTTTATTGACTTTAACTTTTATGTAGTTAGAAGTTAATCCTTCTGAATAATTTTCTTTAGTTTCTTCTATTAATACATCTACTTTTTTATCAATAAATTTTTGATAATATTTATTCTCTAATTCGTTTGATAATTCAATTAATTTTTTTACTCTCTCTTTTTTTGTTTTATCATTTACTTGCTTCATTAAAGCAGCAGGAGTTCTATCTCTTTTCGAATATGGAAAAACATGAATTTTAGAAAAACCAATTTCTTTACAAAAGTTTAAAGTATTTAAAAAATCTTCATCTGTTTCATTAGGAAATCCCACAATTACATCAGTCGTAATATTAATAAATGGACGAATTGTTCTAACTTTTTCAATTATTTGTTTATAAGTTTTTGTATCATATCTTCTATTCATAAGTTTTAAAATAGGATCAGAACCACTTTGAAGAGGAATATGCAAATGATTACAAATTTTAGGATTATCTTTTAAAACTTTTAAAAAGTGCTCTGTCAATTCAAGTACCTCAATAGATGAAATTCTTAATCTTTTTAAATCATTAATTGCACATGCTTTTTCTAATAAATCGGCAAGATCATGATTAGCATCATGATAATTTCCCGTATGAATACCTGTTAATATTATCTCTTTATGCCCATTTAAAACTAAAGTTTCAATTTCTTTTAAAGCTATATTAAAGTCTTTAGAACGATTATTACCTCTTAAATAAGGAATAACGCAATAAGAGCAAAAATTATTACAACCATCTTGAATTTTTACAAAACCTCTAGTTTTATTTTGATATTTAGATACTTCCATATTTTCAAAAGAAACATTAGATACATCATAAAAATTTTTATATTTAATTTGCTTATCTAAATATTTTTTAACAATATCAACTATTTGAGATTTATCTTTTGTACCAATTAAAATATCAATATCAATTGTTTTATCTATATCTTGATGGTTTTGGGACATACAACCACATACTACAATTATAGTATTTTTATTATTGTTTTTTTCTTTACGAATTATTTTTCGACTCTTACTATCAGCATTATTAGTAACACTACAAGTATTGATAATTGTAACATCAGCATCATTTTTATCAGTGTAAATGAAATTAGCATCTAAAAATTTTTGTTTCATCATTTCACTTTCATAAATATTTACTTTACAACCTAGAGTCACAATTTTAAACTTCATAAAAACCACCAAAAAATATTATACATTAAAAAAAGAGTTTTAGAAACTCTTAATTTATTTTATATGGATCACTTGATGTTCCGCTACCAGTAACTTTGACATTAGCATTTAAAGAAATTACAGGATATATTGTTCCACTTGTACTGGCATCTTTAGCTTCTAACTTTCCAGTACTAGAAATTGACCACACTTTTCCCGCTGAGCCATCATATCCAGCAATACTCATTGTAGGTGTATTAAATTTTAGATAACAGTTACTACATGTATTACTATAATGTAATCCTGCAAAGTTCGCTTCATCATATGTTATTAAACCTATTTTGGCTGATATTGGATTTTTACAATTCATTGTTGATGTATAAGAAGAATTTACAGTGGCAGATGTTTTATAATTATCGGAAGAACTATCTGTTACTTTAAATTCATCACAGAAAGTAGAATTAGCAATAGAAGATTCCTTAGATTTTAAATTAGAACTATACCAACTATCAAGTGTATTTTTTATATTACTTTCATTATAACGCATTTTATTTATAGATGTATTACTTGCATATGAACCACTATTTGCGCTAGTACTTAAAATCATTCTTATTGTACCATCTTCATTTACACGAATTATTCGCCATGTTTTACTAGCAAATGATACATAGTTGTTTGATACATTACCTCTATAAACGTATGTTGTACCATTATTTGTTGTTACTTTATATAAACCATTTTGACTTGTACTAGAAGAAGGACTTGTTAAAGTTGGAGCTGTTGTTTTAATACTGCTATTATCTTCAAATATTTCATTTCCCAAAGTATTATTGCAACTAACTGATTCAACTTTTAAAGTTCCTGAATATTTTTTATTAGTTGCAGTAGTATCGTCTTCTGTTTCTTTTATCCAAGTTCGATAATCTAATTTAATTGTTTCTCCGGCTGCTGCCCCACCTAAAACTAAAGTAGTTGATGATGTTTCATTTTCATATTCCTTTACTGCTTTATTTATAGAATATTTCATTTGAGATTTTTTTAAAGTTTGAGACGAACTAGAATCAGTAAGAGTTAAACCATAGCATGCATAATAATCTCCAGTATTATTGATAGTTATTGTATTGGCTGTTGTAGCGTTTCCTGCTCTATCACTCATTGGATATGTTTTATCAAGAGTTACAGTATTTCCCATGGAATATTGTATTTCAAATTTACCTGATTTAAAAAGTTGATTAGTTGATGTTTTATCAACTTTAAAATATCCATAAGATAATGTAAAAGAAACAGTTGTTATAACTATTAATATAATTACTATTATAAATATTATTAAGAAAAAATTTTTATTCTTTTTCAATCGTTTCATATTATCACCCACTATAATTTTAACATTAATTAAAAATAAATACAAAAAAAAGTAAAAAAATATTTATTTTTTACATTCTTTTACTTTTTTTTATTATATTTAGAAACTCCTATTTTACTATGTATGGTTTACTCTCTGTTCCATTTCCTGTAACTTCAACATTAGCATTTAAGGAAATTACCGGGTGGATTCCAACATGCCATTCATTTGGAACAGTACTAGTATACCCAGATGCCCAAGAAGTACCAAAACCTTCAGTAAATATTGCCCAATAATAATTTCCATAGTTTTCCTTATAATTTGACGGGCTCATACTTATTATACTTTCTTGTCCTAATTCATCAATTGATAAACCCGTTAAATAACTTTCACTATTATTATCATAAAATTCATGCGGCCCCATACCAGCAAATCGCATTTCATCATATGTTATTAATCCTATTTTTAAAGATAATGGATTTTTACAATCCAAGTTTACTTTGGATATATATGATTCTAAAGAATCAGCAATATTTTTATACCCTTGCCCACCTTCTAAATCATCTGAAACTTTATACTCATCACAAAAACTGGAATATGTTACTTCATTTAATTTATCAATTTCAATTTTTTTCTTTACTTCTTTTTCTACTATATCTTGTAATTCACTATCTTTATATTTTAAATTTTTTGCACTATGTCCAAAATATTCTGGAAGATTATAATTAAATCTTAAATCATTAACGGGTTCAGATAAAATCATTCTTATTGTGCCATCTTCATTTACTCTAATTATTCGCCAAATTAAATTTTCATACTCTACAAAATTATTTTTTACAAATCCTCTATAAACATAAGTTAAGCCATTATTTGTTGATACTTTGTAAACTCCAGCATCAACGTAATTGTGGCAATAATTTGAGTCTTCACATTCAAATGAAATTTTTTCTTGAGGATTAATTTCATTATCTTTAAATATTTTATTTCCAAGTGAATTAGGACAACTTACGGCTTCGACTTGTAAATTCCCTGAATATTTTAAATTTGTTGCTGTTTCATTTGTTTCAGTATCCTTTATCCATGTTCTAAAATCTAATTTTACTTTTTCTTTTGGTGGCACTCCACCTAATATTAATGTATTATCATTATCGTAATCTCTTGCTGCTCTATTTATTGAATATCGCATTTGGGATTTTTTTAAATTATTGGATTTATCATCTGTTAAAGTTAAAGCATAACATGCATAATAGTCTCCAGTGTTATTGATAGTTATGGAATTAGCTTCACTAGCATTTCCTGCTCTATCACTCATTGGATATGTTTTATCAAGTGTTACTGCACTTCCCATTGAATATGTTATTTCAAATTTTCCTGACTTAAATAATTGATTAGCTGACACTACATCTTTTTTAAAATATCCATAAGATAATGTAAAAGAAACTGTTGTTATAACTATTAATATAATTACTATTATAAATATTATTAAGAAAAAATTTTTATTCTTCTTTAATCGTTTCATATAATTTCCTTACTTTCTAAAGAAATTATATAATATTACCCCCCCCAGTCAAGATTTTGTGAATAAGTTTTATTTAATTTTGACGGTAAATTATTTATTTAAATGCACTTTTTTTAATTTTAGTGCATTTTCTTTTAGAAATATTAGGGGATTGTTTTTTA
>CANRDL010000025.1 GCA_947629405.1 uncultured Bacilli bacterium | reverse complement strand
CTTTACCTACTTTAATAATTGAAGAAGAAAAACGCTATAAGGAATATCCTCAAATAGGATTCGGTGATGAAGCATCGATACATAAGTATAATGAGCAAATAGCATTTAAAACATTTGATTTTATGCGAGATAAAGAAAAATTACCTAGAAAATTTAAAAAAATAGAATTACTAGGACAACTTTCTGACGTAGCCGCTTGTTTTCCAATTGGTTTGATTGGGTATGAAGATAAGAAAAAAGAAGGATATTACTATAACTTAGTAAAACCTCTTAAAAATTATAAAGATTTTGATTATCTTCAATTTTTAAAGGATATGAGACAATTACTTGGATATATAATACAAGCTGATGAAGCGATTCAAAGATTTCATAAAATGGGAATTATTCTTGGCGATATAAAAGGTGATAATATAATGCTTGACTGTAATGGAAATGTAAGATTTGTCGATACTGATAACTGGATGTATAATGATTATGGTTTCGATGTATATCCTGGTAGAGCAGATTGGCTTAGCGACAATTTTAATAAAAAGTTTTCTCTAATTGACAATGATCGTTTTGTTTTTGCAATGATGGCTATTCAATATTTTATAGATGGTGATATTATTAGATTACATCATTCAGATGTATATTTTAAAAAATTAATTGAATTTATGGATGTTAGTCAAGAAGTAAAAGATGGTTTAAGATTAATATTTTCTGATGCTAATGAAAAACCATATATTGGTCCTATTTTGAAAAAGATTAATCCAGAACAGAAAATCATATCAAAAGAAGCAATTTATAAAATAAATAGTATATTTTAAAAAAAGAAAATTATAAGTTGTTGTACATCTTCCTTTAGGGCACCATTGACGTTTCTATTCAAACTTTTTCGAATATTGATATAAATTTAAAGGAAAATATATCAAGAGCTATAGAAACAGCAAAATTTGACAATTATTTGCAAATGTGTAATAATATTGAATATTTTAAAAAGGGGTGAAGAAGAATGTTTGTAAATCAAAATAATACTGACAACATTGTAAAAACGCTTCTAGGCACTAATCGTGAATATATTACAGTAAAACCACAAGATTTTAAAAAGGGACACGGAGGTAGTTTGTCTGTAAAAATAGTTCTTCCTTGTTATTGTCAAGCACATTGCCCATTTTGTTTTAATAATCTTACATCTGAAACCCAAAAACATGATTATGAGCAATTTTTTAATAATTTGCCAAAAACATTAGATATGATATTTAATAATATCGTAGATAGAACAATTACTTTAGATATTACTGGGAACGAACCAACATTTGATATTAATGTTTTTTCAAGATTTATGAGTATTATTAAAAAATATAAATCTAAAGCTAGTAAGATAGTATTAACTACAAATGGATATAATCTTGAAAAATGTTTAAACGATATAGTAGGAATTGTAGATATTGTTAATATATCTGTACACCACTATGATTATAAAAATAGAAAAATGATTTTTAATACCCCATATATTCCTGATGATGTGAATTTGAAAAGAATTATTGAATTTCTTAATAATAATGATACAGCATCTACTGCAGTTGCTGTACTGTATGAAAAAATAGAAAATTTTGAAGATTTTTATAATAATTTTATTTCATGGGCAATGAATCTTGGATTTAAAGATGTTAGAATGCGTTCTAATTTTTGTTCAGAGGATAAATTTATTGATGAAATTCTTAATACTAAAATGAAAAATGAAAAAATGAATTCAGTCGGAGGACTTACAACAAAAATTATAGTTGATGAAAATACTGGATTTGAAACTTATATTTTAAAAGGCGTCCCTGATTTAACCGAATATGTAGTTGGGGCTGAATTAGTTGTAGATGATGATGGATATTGTTACATTGATTATAATAAAAGATATTATGTAAATAATTCAAATATAAAATACTTTAATAATCTTTACATTTTCGATAATGATATAGATAAAAATAAGAATTCGAATTGTATTAAATAAAATAAGAAAGTAGCTTGAAAATGATTATTACTTTAAACAAAACTGAAACGAGATGATAAAATGTTAATATATAATAAAACATTTGAAAATATCAAAACATTGAATTGTGACTTTCCTATTGAAGATCAATTTTATGCAACAAATACTGAAGCGATTGTAGCAGATGGTATAACTAGAGATCCAGTTGGTGTATTAAATTTAGCGGACTGTTCATTTAAAGAAATGTTAAAAAAATATCCAAGACCAAGTGGAGCTTTTTTGGCTGCCAAAGATATTTGCTCTACTTTTTCAAAAAATAGAGGGACATTAAAAGAAAGATTAAAAGATTGTAATAATAATGTTAAAAAATTAAATGAAAAATACATTAAAAAATGTGATTATTTACAAAATGATTATTTTGGAGCAGTTGCTGCCTGTATAAAAATTGAAAATGATATTTTATATTATGCCTATATTTGTGATTGTGGCGTAATTGTGTATGATAGTTTAGGAAATGTAAAATTTCAAACTGAAAATGATAAATTATTATATAGTGATCCATATATAAATAAAATTGGTATACCATGGAATTTACCAGAGGCCAGATTAATTGTTCGTAAAGATTATAGAAATAATTTAAATAATATTGTCGATGGTAAATGTGTTTCATATGGAGCTTTAACTGGTGAGGCTTCGGCGCTAGAATTTATAAAAAGTGGTGAGATAAAATTATCTGAAAATGATTTGATAGTGCTTTATAGTGATGGATTTATAAACTTTTTACAAGATGAAGAATTTAAAAAACAAATAATGTCTTTTAATAAAGATGATTTTGAAAAATATATAAATTTTAAATCATTACAAAATTATGATAAATATGGAAAAGAAAAAACTATTATTTTATTAAAAAAATAGTTTTTTTAATTTATTTTAATAAATGTAATTTAAATAAGTTAATTCTTTATTTCTTTATTTATTTGTTATATAATATTTTTGCAGGGAGGATAAAATGGTTAAAGAAAAAAATAGAGAAAAGATGTTAATTTTACATAATGATATAAGTAATGTAAATAAATTACAAATTATTAAATATAAATTATTTAACTACTATGAATATAACGAATTTTTGAAAAAAATATGTGAATTTAAAATTCGTGTTATTATAGATAAATATTGTACTGGTAGGGAAATAAATAATAAAGATATAGAAACTATTGAAAAATATTTATTATTTTCTAAACGCTTTTATGGTGATGGCGAATTTGCAGAAGGGCCAAATTTAAACGACTTAAGATTAATGAGTAGTTTTGGCTCTGGTAATTTTGATAGTGAAGAGTTGCAATTGATACATAAAATAAATAAAGTAAGAAAAAAAGTTTATATAAAGAATAATATTTAATTTTTATATTATATTTTGTTAGAGGTTTAAAATGATTATAAATAAATTTTTACAGATATTTTCTGAAGAATATACTAATTTTAAAACAATAAAAGAACTTTTGAAGTTTACTAAAAAAACTTTACCATCTGATGGAAGTGATAAAATTTTTATCGGGTGTGTACTCATAATGTTTGATAAAGGGTTTGTTGGTTCTTCGGCCTGTAGAGAATATTTAATTTCCATTGTAAAATCGGGCAAAGAAAAAATAGGAAATACTAATTTATTATTTTTTTATACTAAAAGAATAAACAAAAATAAAATGGTTTCTAAATATTTGAAAAAAATTGATAAAGATTTAGATTTTGATAACCATTTAAATATGGTTATAGATTATTTAGAACAATTTTCTTTTGATTTTAGTAAAAATATTAAACATCATTATAATGATAAAATTAAAGAATTTATGAATAAAAATTAAGGAGAAGAAAATGGATATTTTAGAAGAAAAATATATTAATTTAATTTTACAAAGGTGCTTGAATTTTAACCAATCTAAATCACTAATGATTAATTGTGATTTGAAAGAACATCTTTATTTTGCTAATAAGATTAAAAAAGCAGCAAATAAGTTAGGAGTATATGATGTCTGTATACATTTAAATGATAAAAATGAAGTACATGAATATTTAAAAAATACATATGTCGATGATATAAAATTAAATCCCATTATTGATAAAACTGATTGGAATGAATATGCTAAAAAGGGTGGAGCGTTACTATTTTTAAATTCACCTACGCCTGGCTTGATGGATGATATTCCAATTCAAAAAATGAAAAAAATGAAAGAGGAAACTGAAAAATCAATAAAATATTACCGCGAGAATAGTCGCAAATATGCTTTTCCATGGTGTATTGTTAATATGCCTAATGAGATATGGGCTAAAAGTGTATTTGGAGATTCACCGGATGCTTATAAAAAATTATATTTAAACATTATGAAAATTTGTATGATTGATAAGAATGATCCACTTAAAGCTTGGGAAGAACATATTAAAAATAATAATTACTATAAAAAAAGATTAAATGATTTAAAAATTAAAACAATGCATTTTTCTAATTCATTAGGTACAGATTTAACTGTGGGAATACCTGATGATGCTGTTTGGTTAAATTTAGATAAAACTGATGCTAAAGGTGGACAAATGATTGCTAATATGCCAAGTTATGAAATATTTACTGCTCCTGATTTTCGAAAAACAAATGGTATAGTGTATTCAAGTAAACCATTATATTATAATAATTGTTGTATTGATGATTTTTGTATTACTTTTGAAAACGGAAAAGTAATTTCCTGTCAAGCTGAAAAAGGACAAAAAGTTTTAGAACAATTAATATATGAAAATGAAAATACTAGATATTTAGGTGAAGTAGCATTAGTACCTTTTGACTCACCTATTTCTAATACTGGTTTAGTATTTAATGATACATTGTTTGATGAAAATGCAGCATGCCACTTGGCAGTTGGGGATTGCTATCCAAAATGTTTAAAAAATTCTCAGAACTTAAGTAAAAAAGAATTAATTGAAAGAGGATTAAATGTTTCTAAGAATCATGTAGACTTTATGATTGGCACAAGTGATTTAAATATTACAGCTGAAACTTCCGAAGGGAAAAAATTAATTTTTAAAAATGGTAATTTTAATATATAAGGATATTTTTTTGAAAATTATGTTATAATAGAATTAATAATGAAAGAAGGAAATGTGACTTATGAAATTATCTAAAAGAAAAAATTATAATGAATTATACAAAAAACCATATTCAACTTTATTAAATAATAAAGTTGACGAATTTATAAATTGGTATTTTGAAAATATAGTGAAAGGACATCGCACGGATATTGGAGAATTTCACGAACCAATTAAAATGAGAAATTTTATTGAAAAAATGGCAGTATGGTATGAATTGAGATATCCTGATTATGAGATAAATAGACTAATGCTTTACACTGATCCAGACTCAACAAAGATTAATGAAATAATGTTTCAAGATAATAAAAATATTAGTGATTTATTAGATGATAATTCCCAAGTTGGAAAAATAGAATGGGATAAATTTTATAATGCTGATGTATTTATAAAATCTTTGCCACCAGGTGAAAGATGGTATATGACTAAACCAAGATATAATGATGTAGTTTATTTAAATCCTAATTCTAAAATAGAACATTTACATTTAACAAATGATGGTATTGTTTATGGTGCCGAATATATAACTACATATACTAATTCAGTTATTAAAGATGAAGATTTAGAAGGATTACATATAAGAGAAGTAATTGAATTATTTAAAGAAAAAGATATTTATTTACCTGAAAATAATGAATTAGAAGAGGCTATTGAAAATTTTGATAAATGGAATTATCAAAAAGAAGAAATATTAAATTGTGTTATGTATAGAATTATTGAGCGTGGTGGAAATAGAATAGGGCCTCGTAGAGGATTCTTATTTGCTAAAGAATTTGGAAGAAATATTGATGTTCCAATGATGTATTCAGTAGATTCTTCTGACCCTGGCTTAAGATTATTTATGAATGAATATCTTAAAGCTGGTGGTTCTAAAGATTTAGAATGCTATGTAGGGTATTTTTCAAGAGTTAATAATGAAGAAAAATTAGAAACTATATCAGTACAAGATTTAATTTTAACCTGTAACCACAGGGGATTAGATTTCTATACACCAGAAGAAGATGAATTACATCAAAAATTAGTTAATATCTTAAGTTCAGATGCTGTAAAACAAAAAATAAAAAAAATTAATAACAAAAAGAAATTAAAATAATATTTAGTGTTAGGAAAATAATAATTCGTTTTAAATATTAGTTTATTTATGAAAGGTTTTATTCAGGGGGAAGTATGGCTTATTTTAATAGAGATTTTCAAAAATTTGAATTAGATAACACTATGCAATATTTGGATAAGGGCACTACATCAGAAATATTTTTTGATGGTGATATAATTTTTAAAAAATATTTCGATATCCCAGATTTTTTAAAAATTAATCCAAAAATGTTTGATATTTTAAAAGATGTAAATAATCCTCATTTTATTAAGTTAATTGATATTTATAGCGAAGCAAATTCACTTATAGAGTTAAAAGAATTGAGATTTATTGTTAATGCATATACAGCAAAATATTATAAAAAAGAAACATTTAATGTTTTAGATGAGTCTAAAGATTTCATATTGGATAACTTTAGAGAATTAGAAATTCTTTTCAATTTTTTTTCTAAAAATAATATAAGATTATCTGATACAAAAAATGAGAATGTAGTATTTAATCATGAAAATATAATAATTATAGACCCTGATCGTTTTCAAGAACAGCATGATGAAGAAAGAGAATTATTGTTAAGTAATAAGCGTTCCTTATTATATTTGTTTAAAAGTATTTTGGTAGCTGCCGCCAAAGATTATTATGATAAAAAAGATATGTCTAAAAAAATTTTTGATCAATTTGATGATATTATAGTGAAATCAAATACGGATGTTACAAAATCTATTTCTCAAAAATTAAAATATGTAAAAAAGCCAATAGAAATTTTAAAATAATAATTTGTATTTTTAATATAATATGATAAAATAGTGTTAACGAAATGAGTGAAAAAAATGAAAAAAAATATTAGTTTATTTATTAAAGGATTTATTATGGGAATAGCCAATATTATTCCGGGTGTAAGTGGTGGAACTTTAGCAATTACATTAGGAATTTATGAAGATTTAATTGGTGTCTTATCTAATTTCTTAAAAAATATTAAGAAAAATATAAAATTTTTATTACCAATTGGAATTGGTATGATAGCTTCTATTTTATCTTTAAGTAAAGTTATTAATTATTGTTTAGAACATTTTGAAATTCAAACCATATTATTTTTTATAGGTTTAATTTTAGGGGGACTTCCGCTAATTTTAAAAAAAGCAAAATTAAAGAAAATGAAACTTTCTAATATAATTGTATTTTTAATAACATTTGGTGTTATTATGTCTTTTACATTTATTAAGGGTGATTCATTTACCGTTAATTTGCAAAGTTTAAATATTATTAAAGAGGTAGGTTTATTTTTAGTTGGTATGGTAGCAGCCGCTACTATGGTAATTCCAGGAATATCAGGATCTTTTGTTCTTATGCTTTTAGGTTATTATAAACCTATAATAAATACAATAAGTAATTTAACTAATTTTAAAGAAATTTTTCATAATTTATTAATCTTAGTTCCGTTTGGATTTGGGGTTATAATTGGAATAGTGTTAATTGCTAAATTAATTGAATTTTTATTAAATAAATACGAAAACTTAACATATTCAGCAATATTAGGATTTATAGTTGCTTCTATTTTTTCAATATTATTAGGTATTTCCGCATTTAATATGTTTAGCTGTGGTATAGGTCTTATATTCATGGCTTTAGGATTTATTATTGCATATAAAATAAGCTATCTAAAATAGCTTATTTTTTTTATCTTTTTATAAAGTTTATATACTTTCATTGCCGCCTTATATAAATTGTAGTAAAACTTATTTATAATAAGATCAAACTCACCAATTAATTCAATTACTTCAGTATTAAATCCTTTTTTTAATTCATATATTTTATATTCTGGGTTACTTTTATCAAAAATTCCTGCAATACCATAAAAGTTAACATAATTCATTTTTTGTTTAATTGTTTCTTCGATATGCTTATTATACATAGCATACTTTGGATTAAATTTACGATAATCATCATCAATTCCACTCATAAAAGTTATACCTTCATCATTAATATAAATAGCATATAAAGCACCAATATTTATTATTTTTGCTTTTTTATTAAGTTCTTGAGCATATTTTTTTTCCTTAATTAGTTTTAGACTTCTTTGATTAGAAATTTCTAATTGATGTTTTAAATTTTTTCCAACTTTTTCTTTTTTCATTTTATCAACTATTTGTTGATGTTTCTTTTTTTCTTCTTCAATAGCTTTTAAAACATTATTTAAATATAACTTTGTATCTATATAACTTATATAAATTTTGGAATATTTTTTTAAACATTTATACATTTCTTCATAATAATAATTAGGTCTTTTAACAATATGTTTTTTCTCGGCTGTTTTGTTCATCATATCCGTAAAAGTTGTTACTTCATTATCTTTCGCAACTCTTACTTTAACTCCCATATATTTGGTACTTTCAATGTTTTTGCGAGTGCTTTTAGAAAAACTATTTAAAGTTTTTTCATAATTATTATCAATAATTTTAAAACGACATAAGAATCTTGGCTGCATAGTTTCAAACATATAATTAAAACCAAAATGTCTAAAATTTAAATTTGTTAAATTTTTAATAATATCATCATTCTTAATTTCTGATTCATTTCCATCATTATCCCGAATTTGATATATATAATTTGGATCAATTTTTAACATAAAACCATTTTTATTTTTTATATATTTTTTAATATTTTCTGTAAAAAAAGTTAAAGTTTTTTTATTTTTAAAATCAATTAAAAATCCTCTTGGAGCATAAAAAATACTTTTTTTAATTGGGGTTTGTTTTTCTAATAATAAAGTAGCTGCAATGATATTATTTTTTTCTTTAATCCCTACTAAATGATATTTCCAACCAGTTATTTCTTTTAATTTTCCCCATTCTGATACTTGATATGAAGAAATTAGGGGATGCTTTTGGGCAAATTTGTCATATTCTTCTTTTTTTAATTCACAAAATTTCATATTCTATTACCTCGTATTTTTCTATAAACTTTTAACAAAACGGGTAGTAATTTATACCATACTTTTTTATTTACAAGATCAAATTCGCCCATAAATTCTAAATATTCTCCCCCAAACTTTCTTTTGAAATCATGTAATCCAGCCAGATTTTTATAAGTAGTTTTGGGATCACCAACCGTACCAAAAAGATCATAAAATTCATAACCATTATCATAAGCATCTTTAATTGATTCAAAATATACTTTATTTACGGCATGAGTTTTAGTGCCAAGTTCATTATTGCCAATATATAATGACCAAGCCCCATAAGTTGTATATACACATACTAAAGAACAAACAACTAATTCCTTTTTATATTTTTTAAATGATTCAATATCGTTAGTCAATTTTTGAATTCTAGCTATTCTATCAGCTTTCTTTTTTTCGGAAGTTATTTTATTAAGTTCGTTAATTTCTGATTCAAATTTTTTAATGATTTTTTGAGGATTAAGTTTGGCTTCAAAAATCTTAATCTTGTTTTCTTCTTTGAAGGCTTCATATATATTTTTATAGTATTCATAGCTGTATGATTTAAACCCATCTTTTTGACTATTATTTTTAGCTAACTCATAGAATGTTTTTAAATCATCTGTTTCAGATATTTCAAGATCAAATTCTTCGCTTTTACGAACGGTTTTTAAAAATGATTTAGACATTTCTTTTTTTATATCTTCAAAATCTTTTTTTAAGGATATTCTTATTGTGTATCTTGGTTGATTACCATTATATAATTTATAAAAACCAGTGTGTCTAAAACCTAAATTAATTAGTTTTTTAAAGAGTTTATAATTATTTTCTCCTTCAATTTTATGAGCATCTTTATCTATTGTTTGATATTTGATACCGGGATCAACTTTCAAATAAATCGCATTTATTTTTTTTAAATAATTTTTTAAACTTTTTACAAAAAAGTTAAGTAATTTAGTATCATTAAAATCAAGAACAAAACCTCTTGGAGAATATAAATAGCACATATTTAAAGGAGTTGCTTTTTTTAAAATTAAACAAGCCGCTAATAATTTATCGTTTTTATCAGTTACCCCAACATATAAAGGAGTATAGCCTCTATTTTTTTTGCCGGCACTTCCCCAAGCATAGCTTTGTAAAAAATGGGTATTTTTATTTTTATTACAAAATTTTATATAATCGTTTTTAGAAATATTTTCTACAAATTTCATTCTATCACATCCTTTATTATTATATCATGTTTTTTTAATTTAATAAATTAACTAAAATATATTGCTTTTTTAAATGCAAATAGATACAATGCTATTGTAGAGGAGAATTAAAAAAATGAAAGGTATTCCTAAAAAAAATTTTACTTTATTAACAATTTGTTTATCTTTAGCATTTTTATTTACATTGTTTGGTACTTCTTTTGCCTATTTAAGTACTAAATTAATAAAAAATAAAAGTAATTCTTCAAATGAATCTTATGGTATTAATGTTGAATATAAAAGCGAAGATAATACTATCAATTTAGAAAATAAGGACTTTCAAGATAATGATATTAGTGCCAATTTAAACTTTTCAGTACAAAGTACATCTAAAAATGAAAAAAATATAAATATTATGCTAAAAAATGTAAATAATAATTTTTGTCAAAAGGTAAATAATTATGAAGCTGAAGATTGTAATAATAACAATAATTCAGGACTAGATGTTTCCAATGAAGTAAAATATACCTTATATTCATGTATTGATAATAATTATGAAGAGTGTGAAAATCTTATATCAAATAATTATCCCACAGCAAATAATATAATAAAAACGGAAACTATTCCCGCCAATAAAACTAAATATTATAAGCTTACAGTCAGTTTTATTAAAGCTGATCATTTACAAAATTATAATCAAAATAAAAAATTAAGTGGAGAATTAATAATTAAGGAAAAAAAGAAATAAAAAAATTTTTATAAAAAATTATTTACTTTCTTTTGATAATATGATAAATTTAATAATAGAAGGAGGATAAAGATTAGAAATGGAACAAAAAGAAAACGAAAATAAGAGAAATACCGTTTTATTGACAGTTATTGGTATCGCTACATTATTAGTAGCAATAGTTGGTGCTACATTTGCTTACTTTACAGCCAAAACTACAAGTAGTGGTTCTGCTGAAAGTGGAAAAGTAACAACTGCTAGTATCGGAGGTGCAACTGTTACATTTGCCGGTGAAGATAGTAAATTTGAATTATTAGATTATCCTGGTGGCTTAGGAGTATATGGTTCATCTGCAACAATTGCTAAGACTAAGTCAGGCTCTGATAAAAATGACTATGAAGCAACTTATGATTTACAAATTACATATACAAATGCCACAGGAACAGCTTTAGACTGGGAACTTTATGTAGTAGATGGTCTTATTCAAGATGAATTAAATGCACAAGATACAACAATTTGTCAATTGAAAGAAGAAGCAACTGGAGGAACTACAAAATATTGGTATGCTGATGGTTCAGGTGATTTAGCTGGCCAAAGCACTAATAGTTGTACAGGTTCAAAAATAATAGAAAAAATTACTAGTGATTTAAATGGTAAAAAACTTGCATCAGGAAAACTATTAGCCGGAAAAACTGCTCAGACAATTACAAAAGATTCTAGTGATGGACAAGTAACTCTAGATCCAACAGAAGGTAATAAATTAGCTAACAGAACTTTACAAACAAAAGGTACTAATCAAAAATATTATTATTTAATAATAAAATATCCAAATGAAATAGAAAATGACCAATCTGATAAAGATGCTGGTAAAGATATTAATGTTGCTTTATCACTTCAACCTAATTCTGTTAAATCAACTGTAGTTGCTGCATAATAAAAAATTTTAATTAAAAGATAAACTATTAGTTTTCGAACTAATAGTTTTTTTATGTTGTTATTTACTTTATAGAATTAGATATTTTTTCTTGTGTTTTTATATATTTTTTTTTATAATATTATTAGACTAGGAGAATATCTATGGATAAAAAGGGCAAATTTATAAATTTTAAAAATATATTCTCAACTATTTTAAATATTATTTTTTATACTATATTTTTTTTGTTAGTACTTATAGTATGTATGATAATATTTTATTTTATTATCTCTAAAATTTTTACCAAAAAGGGTGAAGATACTCGTCCACCTTTTGCTTTATATATGATTGTAAGTCCTAGTATGGAGCCTAATATTAATGTATATGATGTTGTTTTAGATAAAAAAGTAAATAATATTAATAAGTTAAAGGTTGGAGATGTTATTACTTTTAAATCAAATAGCATTATTAGTAATGGTTTAGTAGTAACCCATAGAATAAATAAAATAGAAAATAATAATGGTGAAATATATTTTATAACTAAGGGAGATAATAATCAGAATCCAGATTCAGGTAAAGTTAATAATGAAAACATTTATGGTAAAGTTATTATGAAAATTCCGCAACTTGGGAGATTAACTACATTCTTAAGTAATAGGGGTGTTTGGTTAATAGTTATTGTTCTTCCTTCATTAGCTATAATAATTTATGATATTTTTAAATTAATTCAACTTATTAAACTTAAGAATAAAGTTGATGATATAGAGGAGCCAACAGATGATTTACATGAAGAAATACAAGATAATTATGAAGAGCAAAATATTTCTTATGATGAAAAAATAAATCTAGATACTACTAATGAGGATGATAATGACGAGTTATATTTGTTAGATAAAAAAAATGAAGATGATAATATTGCTAATAAAAATGATATGTTTTATATTGCCCAAGAGAAAAAGGATATACCATTTGATTTACCAAAATTAAAAGATGAAACAGAAAGTTCAAAGAATGATGTTCCTGAAACTAAAAAAGAAGAAAAACCAAAAGAAAATAAAGTTAAAAAAACAACTAAAAAAAGTAACACAAATACTAAAAGCAAATCAAATAGCAAAAGTAAGACAAATACTAAAACAAAAAAAACAAATAATAAAGGAAAAAAATCAACTAATAAAAGTAAAAAATAATTTGACAAATTACAATAAACATTATATTATTAATATAGCATGGTAGATGATATCATGCAGATCACTCTTACACAATTTATATGTTTGAGTGTATCAACCAAAACCCCCTGAAGAGTCAGCGAAAGCTGGCTCATTTTTGTTTTTTGCTTGAAATTACGGGGCTTTGTAA
>CANRDL010000024.1 GCA_947629405.1 uncultured Bacilli bacterium | reverse complement strand
TTCATACTTTAATCATTTTTAATTTCAATAAGTTCATAATCTCTTGAGCCGACACCTAAATCACTAGCTGCCTCAATAGTATGAATACCATGTAAAGACTCAATTCTTTCAATTAATTTATCTTTACCTGGATCATTTGAATTATATACAATATCTAAACAAGCTTGATCAATAGCAACTGGATCTAAACTTGCAAGAATTCCTATATCTTCCATGCAAGGTGCAGATGCATGAGCATCGCAATCACAATCAACTGAAATATTTTTCATTACATTAATAAAAGCTATATTTCCATTGAAATATTTTACAACACTTGATGCCGAATCAGCCATTGCTTCTAAAAATCTATCTTGTTCTGGTAAATTAGCAAATAATTTAGTTTGATCATCGGTTTTTCCTGCCGTATGAATTAATGTTTTACCAGCTGATGAAGCTACTCCAATAGATAATTGTTTTAATGCTCCACCATATCCACCCATAGCATGACCTTTAAAATGAGATAATACTAACATGGAATCGTAGTTACTTAGATGTTTTCCAACATAATTTTCCTTCAAAATTTTACCCTCGGGAATATCTAATATCATATCTGGTTTTTCTTCATCCATTAAATCAAAAGGAAAATACTTATCCCATTCATGTTCCTTTATTAATTTTTTATGTTTTTCCGTACTATTTCTAGCTCCTTCATATGCCGTATTACATTCTACTACTGTACCATTGACATGATTAATAACATCTTTGACAAATTCAGCTTTTAAGTAATTTTGATTACCTTGTTCTCCGGAATGCATTTTAACTGCCACTTTACCTTTTAATTTTTTTCCTAACGCTTCATAAACTTTAATAATATTACTTGGTGTTATATCTTTTATAAAATATACTTTTGCTTTTTCCATATCTTTTTCCTTTCCTAATATAATTATATCATTAAAAAAGAAGATTGCTTAATTTTTTTATAACCAATACTCAACTTTATTTTTGGCACCGTTAACTACTGAACCACGAATAGCAAGTCCTTCTTCTACTTCAGCACCTTTGCATATATCTTTTATTTGATTTGGTATATTACCAAGACCAGATCCTTCATGGGTAGTAAACGGTCTTATAATTTTACCACTAAAATCAATGTTTTTTAAAGCAGTTACCATTTCTTCTGGCATATCTCCCCAATAAACTGGTGCACCAATATATATAACATCATAAGAATAAATATCATTAATTTCTTTTACAATCGGTGCATTGTGATTTTTTTGGCGCTCTTTTGCTTCTTCAATAGCATCATTATAACTTTTAGCATATGGAATAGCTGGTTCAATTTTAATTATATCAGCATTTGTATAATCTTTAATATATTCAGCAATTACTTCAGTGTTTCCTTTATTAATAAATCCCACAGCATAATTTTCATCAGCTCTACTAAAATAAATAATTAAACTTTTTTTATTTTTATAATCTTTTTTATTTAATAACATTTAATCACCTCTTTTCTTCGCACTAATTTTACAAATTTTTCTATCACATATTTCATTTTCTAATTCTAATTCAATCGTAGAATGAATAATATGACATTCTTTAAGTTTTTCTCTTATTTTATCTTTTGTTTCTTTATTATATTTTTTAACAACTACATGAAGAGTGGCAAAATTATTAAATCCATCTATACTTCTTACATGTATATGATGTACATCATATACATTTTCTATTCTTAATAATTTTTCTTTTATTTTATTAATATCAATATTTTTAGGAGTTTTTTCTAAAAATAAATCTAGAATTTCTTTTAAGTTTTTAAAAACATGATATAAAATAAATATTGCTACAAATAATGACAAAATTGGATCAATAATAGAAATATTAGTAAATTTCATCAATATAGAGCCTACTAAAACAACAATCCATCCTAATACATCTTCTAGCATATGTAAATTTACTGCTTTTTGATTTAATGAATCACCTTCTCTAGTAAAATAAGTTGCCATAAAATTAATCAAGACTCCAAATATAGCAATTATAATCATACCATTATAATTTATGTCTACTGGATTAATTATTCTTTTTATGGATTCTAAAATAACAAATAACGAACCAAACAATAATATAAATGTCGTAATAATACTTCCCATTACAGAATATCTAACATAACCATATGTATAGTTATAATCAGGTTCTTTTTTACTCTTTTTTTCAAGAAAAAAAGATAAACCTATACTTAACGCATCACCAAAATCATGAATTGAATCAGAAAGTATCGCTATACTTCTTGTAAAAAATCCTCCAATTAATTCAAATAAAGAAAATACTAAATTTAAAATAAAAGCTATTAAAATATTTTTTTCACTTTTCACTACTAACTCCTTCTTTTTTTTATTAACTTATATGATTTTTATCTTTTTTTAAAACAAAATTTTAAAAAAAGGTAAAATTTTTAAAATTACCTTATTTTATTAATTCTTAAAAAATTCATTAAATTTTTTCTCTTCATCTTTTAACATTTCATCAGTTAATTTCATTCTTGAATCCGTTTGTTTTTCTGAACTTCCACTTTCTATTTTTTTAGCTTTTCCTTTTTCAACATATATGAAGTTAGGAGCAAAGATTCTTTTTTCGCCAAAAGAAATAGTATCTCCATTTTCATCAGTCAAAGTGTAATCTTCTAAAACATTACCAAAATATTTTAATAAATCTTGATATTCATCAGCACCTTCGGAAATTAATTTTACTTTATTATTTTCATCTAATTCATATGTATCTCTTAAAATTTCTTTATGGTCGCCTTCCCATATATCAACATAATATATTTTTTTTATATTATTTTTTTTCGCAACTTCTATAGATTTTTCGATAACACTTCTGCACCAAGGACAGTAAGCTGATCCAAAATAAACATAAAATGTTTTTTTACTTTCTATTTTATTAATAATGTCCTTTGCTGTTGCATAAACATATGGATTATCATCAGGAATTGAAACTGTACGATGTTTTTTTAAAGAAGAATTTTCTTTACCATTTAAATTTTCATATTCTTTTTTAAATTTTACAGCATCCTTATTTGTTTTTAATCCACAGCCAGTTAAACTAAAAACGACAATTATTAATATTAACAACGATAAAACTTTTTTCTTCATTTTCAATACTCCTTTTAAATTTAATTTCAAAATTATTATAATATATTATTTAAAATATCTCAACTTTTAATCATTTAATAAAATTTAAAAATTTATTGAAAGTAATTGGTATATGGATTTTATTAAAGTCCTTGGTTATTATTTTATTAAGTTTATTAAATAAGTATTCTATAACTAAACATAAAAATAATACTAAAAAATATACAATTATAGTACCCATAATAGGATTACTTATAAATAAGTTTAGACTATAAATAGTTTTTAATAAAATTCCATGTAATATATATAATATTAAAGTTCTAGTACCAAGATAAGTTAAAAAATTTTTACCTTTAGGAACAATATTTAAAATAAATGAACTATATACAAAAACTACAATATAAATTAGACATCTTTTAATAAAACATTCTCCTGGTGTACGATAAGAAAAATAATTATATTTTAAATAAGTATCTTTAAATAAAAAGAAATTACGATTAAATAAAAACCAAATGGTAATTAGTATAGTTAATGCCAAAATAATAGGTTTATATTTTTTAGTTAATTTTAGAATATTAATTTCTTCGGAGTAATATCCTAAAACAAAAAATGGTAAATCGGTAATTGTTCTAGTCAATGATAAAGTATCATTTATCGGTTTAACAAAACCAATTAATAAAGCTAATATTAAACTTGTTATAAAGACTGGTTTAAATTTATAGTTTCTAAATAAATATTCAGCTAAATATAAATATACACATGTTAATAAATACCAAAGAGTAAATCTAGGAATTAAGATACTTTTAGTAGGACTAATTATATGTAAAACATAAGCATAATAAATAGTAATTAATATTTGCAACACTATATATATAATTAACAATTTTATTGCTCGTTTAAGTGGAGTTCTTTTACTCTTTTTAGCAAAAACTCCGGTAGTAAAAATAAACAATGGTATTAAAAAAAACATAATAATTTTAAATACAGATCTATCAAATCCAAAATGACTAGAACAAACCGTAATAGTATGAACTAATATAACAAATAATATTAATAGTCCTTTTAAATTATCAAAATAGAGAATTCTTTTCATACTGCCACCATTTCCTAAATACTTTGATTTAATTTTATCATATTATTATCATAATTTTAATATATTATTTTATAAACAAATTATTTGTACTTTACATTATTTTTAAATTTACTTTACAAGTAAATTACAATTGTTTGAAAATTTGATATAATATTTTTATAAAATAGGAGGCTTAAATTTATGAAATATATTATTGATACTGACCCAGGAATTGACGATGCTATTGCAATTATGCTTGGAGTCAAAAATAATTTAGATATTATCGGTTTTACTTTAGCAACAGGAAATATTGAAACTAAAAAGTCTGCTAAAAATTTAAAAGTTATACAAGATTTTTTAAATACTAATATTAAAATGTATAAAGGTAGAATTAAAAATAAATATAATTTAAATGCCGAATATGCTCATGGTAAAGATGGTCTAGGATATGCTGTATTTCCCGATAACAATAAAAGGAAATACGAAAAAAAATTAGCGGAAGATTTTATTATTAAAAGTTCTAAAAAATATAAAGACAACTTAACTTTAGTATGTTTAGGTCCACTTACTAATTTAGCAAATGCCATCCAAAAAGATAAAAATTTATATAAAAGAATTAAACATGTCGTTATTATGGGAACTACCTATAATCCTAAAAATAACAACTATCATGAATTTAATGTTAATATTGATCCAAAGGCTGCTAAAACAGTATTAGAAACACCTTTTGAAGATATAAAAATTATTACTCACGAAATTGGTGTTAAGTCTTTTATAGAAAAAGATTACATTGAAAGTTTAAAAAACTCGGAAAAATTGTTATCTAGATTTTTATGGCTAATTTCTCAAAAATATATGGAGTACTGTTATGAAGATTATAAAATAGTTGGTCTTGGTACGCCTGATCCAACTACAATAGCATCTTTAATTGATCCAAGTATAGTCACATTTAAACCATGTACTGCTAAAATTACTACTAACGGAGAAGATAAAGGAAAATGTCAAATAAATCTTTGTGAACAAAGCAATATCAAAGTTTCTGTAGATTTAGATTTAGAAAAATTTAGAAAAATTTTTAAAGATACTTTTAATTAAAAAAATAGCTTTTACCAAGCTATTTTTATATGTAAGACAACTTACTTTTATTATGTCTTGTTCCCATTTAGACATATATTTATCAATAAATTTTTTTA
Source organism: uncultured Bacilli bacterium (assembly GCA_947629405.1). GTDB lineage: Bacteria > Bacillota_I > Bacilli_A > RF39 > UBA660 > CANRDL01. The sequence goes on along the minus strand of CANRDL010000024.1, from coordinate 8,370 downwards.
ATTTGTCTCCTTTTAAAATTTCATATTTTACTTTTGACATATATTTCCCCCACTTTCACCATCATTATAAACTATTAATTTTAAAAAGATTGTCGAAAAATGTAAGAAAAGAAAAAAATTTATATATTTTTGGATGTTCTTTCAAGAAGTATTACACTTATATAAAGTATTAAACCAATAAACGAAATAATTAATCCTATATTAAAATACGGAGACACATATTTTATAGTTATATTATTTTTTCCTTTTTTTAATTTGGCCCCTAAAAATGAAGTATTTACTATTTCCGTTTTCGTTAATTTATTATTAACATATATTTTAAAACCTTTATCATAAGGAATAGATGTAACTAAATAATTATCTTTATCTAAATTAACATTACCACTTATAGTACTATTTTTTTTGTCTATTTTTAAATCGTTTAATTCTTTATAGCCATTTTTTAATATATCAGAATAATAAACTTTAACATTTTTTATTTTATAATTACCTTTAGTTAATTTAATATTTAATTTGGGATTTTTAGAATTTATAGGTATAACATATTCAAATTTATTGTTTTTATTATAATACTTCCAATCTTTGCATGTTAATTTATTTTTTATACCATTAATTTTTATAAATACATCTCCATTTGGACAATTTAAATTATTTTTTATATCAAAAGAAATGTATAAATATTTATTAGAAAAATATTCAGGAATTTTTAATTGATAAATTTTATCTTCTTTTAAGTTTAGATTATAATTTTTTTGATAGCCTTCATTTAATGCTTTTATTATTGTCTCTTTCTGAGTATTAGTATTGTTATTGGTAATTATAGTATTATTCATTAAATATTCTACATTATAAGGAAATTTTAATTTTTGATATTCTTTGATACTTCCTAAATTATTAGCAGTATAAATAATTGGATAAGCATTTTTATTATAATATAAATTTATGCCACGATAAGAATCTATTTTTTTATAATATAATCCTTTATAATTTTGATCAGTTATATATTTTACACCCATGTAAGTATTAAAAAGTTCATTATTTGTTCCCGCTGTCATTAATAAATTTCGATATTTAATATTATTTCCAAATTGATTATTATAAAAATTCAAATAATATTTATTAAAAGTTGAAGAATATATTGATGGACTATAAAAATTTTTATTATAAACTTTATTTATAGTATGTTCGGACTCATAATTATTAACACTTCTATAAAAATTTTCATCATTAATATTGTTATATAAATGGCTTATTTCTTCACTATTAACATTTAAATTTTTATAATTAGAAACTAAAAAATAATTTTCTTTAAAAGAAGATGTAATTGAACAAATAATTAAAATAATAAGCGTAAATGTTGCAATCGTTTGTTTAGTAATTTTAGTTTTAAGTTTAGTTAAAATAAAGAGCCATATTAATATTTCTATTATATAAATAAAATTTTTATAATTACCTATTAAATAAAACAATAGTAAAATAAAAGTAATTTTTATCATTTTTTTATAATCTACTTTTTTCTCATAAAAATTAGCGAAAAAAGAAATATATGCAAAAATAAATAAAACAATAAACGGAATTAAAACTTTACCTCTTATATATAAAAATCCATTAAGAAAAAAACAAATAATTGGTAAACTAATAATTAAAAGCAAAGCCATATTTAAAAATATTTCACTTCTTTTTTGTTTTTTTATACATAAATTACCTACTAGAAATACTAAAAATATTCCCGTTATTCCTAAACTAAATGAACCATAAAATATTTCTCTTAAATTAGGGAAAATCACATTTTTTAATTTAATAATCTCTGAAAATGATCTTTGACCATTTTTTATAGTATACAATGTCGGCAAAATAATTATCGAAGCCATTGCTATCGGAATTATAATTCGCATAAAAATTTTTAAAATATTTTTAAAATTAAATTTGTTTAAATCTATTAATTTATAAATTATATATATAGCAATAACTAATAAAGAACTAACAGCATAGTAATAATTAGTCATTATGAGTAAAAAAACAGAAGTCATTAATAAAAAACTTTTTTTCTTTAAAAAATAACTGTCTACCCCTATTAAAGATAATATTAAAAAAGGTATATACCAAACAAACATTATGTGATGATGAAAATGATATGTTATAGGCGCTACACTCAATATTATTAAGCCAGATAATAATGAAAGTTTATTATTATGAAAGTTTTCATCTATAAATTTAAACATTAAAAAACCAGATAATAAATATAAAATTATACTAGCAATCATTATAAATATAGACATATTTAAAAATGGTAATAAATATGAAATTAAAATTATCGGGCTTAAAAATCCATAGTATGAAAAGTTATAAATATTTTGTCCTGCTCCCAAATTAAAAGCTAAATTAGGAATTAAATTTTTAGTTTCATAAAATAAATTTCGAAAATATTCAGGGATAGTAACATGTTGAGTTATCCAATCAATATTAGAACCAAATAAATGTTTAAATCCCACTAATAAAATTAAAAATAATATACCATAAATACCTAATATAAAATAATAATTTCTTTTTTTCATAAATATCCTCTTTTTATAATTTATTTTAAACTTATTTTTAATTAATTATACAATTTGTTTTTTTATCCACGCCATTATTAAACCAACTATATAATTTTGTTCAGAATTAGTTAATTCTTTATTTTTTTCGATTTTATGCCACTTAAATAAACATGAACGACAGCAAGTAGCAGTGGCATGTTCAGCAATAAACACTGGATGACCTTTCATTGGTGTCTGTTTACCGTCATTTAATATTACTTTAGCGGATAAACGCTTTTTTACAAAATCTCTAGCATGATTTTCGATTGTAGGTAATCCTTTTTCTTTAATATATTGTTTATCTTTTTCATTCAGAGTAAACTTACTACGAAATTTAGAATGAGAAAGTTTATTTAAAATATAATTATAATTATATTGCATGTGTTACTACTTCTTTCAAATTTTTTATAAATTTTAATATTTATAATTATATCACATATAAAAAAATAAAACAAAAATCAGCTATAAAAAAACTACTATTTTTTAGTAGTATTTTTTTTAGCTTTACTAGTTTTAGATGTTCCAGCTTTTGTCGTTGTTTTTTTTGTTTTATTAGTTTTAGAAGATGTTTTTTTTGCTGTATCTTTCTTTTTTCCTTCAGCTATTTTTTGTTCAAGTTTTTTAGCTTCTTCTAATCTTTTCTTTTTTTGTAATTCTATTTTTGCATTTCGTTTATCTACATATTTAAATATAACTATTATTATAATAATACCAAATAATATTACTCCTAAAATGGCAAATATTTTTTTATTATTATATTTACTTTTAGATTTTTTTTCAGTTAAGTGTTCCATAACATCATATTTTTCATTACTTTCAAATTGATTTTTAATTGCACTTTCAATCTCTGAATTCATGCTTTCACTATAGCCATCAAATGTTTTATCACCAATAACTATAAATGGTACTCCACTAACTTCTTTACCAAAAACGGCAGCTACATTGTTCATAAGATTATTATTGTCTTGGTTATTCCATACTTCATAAGTTTTTAAATTAATATAATTTTTGTACTCATCAGCTTTAGATGCAAAATATGTAATAGCTTTTAAACAATAAGCACAAGTATTTCCTCTAAATACATATACATTAACTTTTTCATCACTTTCTTTATAATCAGAAAGATCTGCACTTTTTAAAATTTTAGTATAATCACTATAATCTTTTTCTTTCCCATATAATTCTATCTCTTCGTCTATTGTTTCTTTATAACCAGTCATTTTAACTTCAGCTAATACTTTATTAGGTACCATAAATACTATTAAACTTAAAATAATAGTAAACATTAATATTATGTTTTTTTTCATACTTCATCACTCCTAAATTCATTATACTTTATTTAAAAATATTTTACAATATAATAATTTTTTAAAAAATTAAAAAAAAGAATAGTTATAATATTCTTTTTTCCTTTTTATTATTTACTTTAGCCTTGGCCTGACATTTTTCTTTTAAATAATTTTCTACTTGCCCTATATCACTATCATTGTATGACTCAAATATTTTATTTAAATATTTTTTTAACATACCCAAATTATAATATTTTGCTAATCTTTTTTCATGTCTCCCTATATCAAAATATAGATTAGATTGTCTATCGATTTCTCTAATATCCTTTTTATCATTTAATTTAATAAATTCATAATCTTTCATATTTTTTTCATTATCTTTACTTTTATCATTTTTCAATTGTAAAAGATTTTCTTCTTCAATTTTTAATTCTTTATCTAAAAAATTAAATTTATTTTTAAGACCATTTTTATATTTTTTTAACCATTTTAAATAAACCGTAAATATTGCTGCAGTTATTCCTGCACTAGTAGCTAAATAAATTGCTAAAATTCCCAAATTAAATTTTATAGGGCTCAAAAATATAAAAATAGTCATTAACAACATAAAAACTAATGGTATAAGAAAAAAATTATCTGATTTTCTTGTTTTTAATTTATATAATATATTAATTATATTTCCTTTTTCTGTTTCTAAGTGCTCTATTAAATTTTCTTTTTCTAAAATTTCTTTAATATTATCTGTATATGTTTTAGTTGTTTGTTCTCCATTTTCATCAGATATTATTATTTTACCATTTACATACATTGAATTTTTATTCATATTTTTCACTTTCCTTCGGATTATTTATTTGTTTTAGCCTTGGCTTGGCCTTTTTCTTCTAAATAATTCTCTACTAACTTTATATCACTTTCATTATATCTTTCGAATATTTTATTTAAATTTTCTGTTAACATTCCTAATTTATAATATTTTGCTAATCTTTTTTTATTTATTCCCATATCAAAATATAGATTAGATTGTCTACCAATTTCCCCAATTTGTTTTTCTAATTCTCCCTCACTTTTTTCACTATTTTCAATAATTATTTCTTTTTCTTTATCTTTATATTTTTCTGTTTCTTCTTTTAATCTCTCTTCTAAAAATTGTAATTGACTTTCATAACCTTTAATATCATTATTAAATTTTTTTATTCTTATAATATTCAATATAGATGATATAATAAATGCACAACTATAAATTACACTATAAGAAAAAAATTTTGTATACAATGAAGAACCAATAGCTAGTAACCAACCTAAAGCTAATATTATATCTTTAGATATATAACTATTTTTATTATTTATTGTAGTATCTAATGATTCTAATGCATATTTCTTTTCAGATTCTAAATACTTTATTACACTATCTCTTTCATATTCCATAATAGGAGCATTATTTTTACTTTCATTTTCATATTTGGCTAGTTCATTATTTTTACTATACATACTTAAGTCCTCTTTTCACTAATTGCTTATTATATTATAAAATATTTAAAATATCAAATATTAACTTATAAAACCATTAATTAAAACCATATTAAAAATGGAGGGAAATTAATATGAATTATCAAACTGCTATTTCTTTTGGTCTTGTAAATATTCCAGTGGTAATGAATACTGCAATTAAAAATAATGATATATCTTTTAATATGATTCATAAAAAATGTAAAGAAAAACTAGAATATATTAGATATTGTCCGCATTGTAAAGTAAAAGTTAAAAATACGGAAATTGAAAAAGGATATGAATATTCTAATGACAATTATGTTACATTTACAGAAGAAGATTTTAATAAACTTAAAAGTGAAAATGATAAAATGATTGAAATTATTTCTTTTGTTGATATAAATGAAATAGATCCTGTATATTATGATAAAAGTTATATTTTAACGCCTAATAAAAGTTCTAAAGCTTTTAATTTATTTAAAGAAGCTTTAAGAAAAAGCGGAAAAGTTGCTATTGGTAAAACATACATGCGAAATAAAGCCTATTATGTGGTAATAAGATTTGGATATGAAAATATAATAATGAATACTCTTTACTACGAAGAAGAAATTAAAATGCAGAAAGAAAAAAATAAAAAAGATTTTACTGATCAAGAATTTAAAATGGCCCAAAAATTAATTGAAGCAATGACTGATAAATTTAGACCCGAAACATATAAAGATGAATATCAAAATCGTTTAAAAGATGCCATCGATAAAAAAGTAAATGGCAAAGAAATAAAAGAATATAAAGGTAAAAAGCAGAAAACAGTAGCCGATTTAATGGAAGCATTAGAAGAATCTTTAAAAACTAAAGGTAAAAATGAAAAAAGATAATTTTTTGAATATATTTCCAATGTTATTATCCGAAAAAGAAAAACCATTTGATAATAAAAACTATTTATATGAAATTAAATTTGATGGTATTAGAGCTTTAATTTATATTAATAATAAGGAAATTACAATTAAAAGTAGAAATGGTATAATTTTAAATAATATATATCCCGAACTTTTAAATCTTAAAAATATAACTAAAGAAACTTGTGTTTTTGATGGGGAAATAGTTTTAATGGAAAATGAAAAGCCATCTTTTTTTCGATTAATGGAACGATTTAGAACAAAAAATAAAAATAAAGCTATTGCCCTAAAAGAAAAATATCCTGTAACTTTTGTTTGTTTTGACATACTTTATAAAAATAAAGATTTAACTAATTTGCCTTTAATAAAAAGAAAAAAAATATTAGATAAATTTAAAAATACAAATATTTTTTTAAAATCAAAATATTTTTTAAAAGATGGTATTAAACTTTATAATATAATTAAAAAAAATGATTTAGAAGGAATTATCGCTAAAGAAAAAAATAGTAAATATTATCCAAATACAAGAAGTAAAGAATGGATTAAAATTAAAAATTATAAAATAGAAGAATTTTATATTGGTGGCTATATAAATAAAAAAAATCAAAGTATGGTTATAATTTATTTAGCGGAAAAAATTAATAAAAAATTTTTCTTTGTAGGTAAAACTTCATTAAATAAAAAAAGTGATGAATATCAACAAATAATAAAAGAAAAAATAATAAAACATTCGCCATTTGAAAATTATAATGAATCAAAATGTAATTATATTAATCCTGAAATAAAAGTAAAAGTTAGCTATATCCAAAGAACTCAAAATAATCATTTAAGAGAAGGATTTATAAAAATGGACTAAGATTAACAATTATTTTAAAATAAATTAAAAACCTATAAAGATTAATTATCTTTATAGGCTAATTAATTTTTTAATTACATTTTTTCTTTAATAAGTATATTAATCCAATACCACTTATTAAAAGAGCTCCAATAGATAATGGCAATATATCAGATGTATTTGGATTTTTTTCAGTAGATTGAATATTAGTTTTAGGTTCTTCTTTTTTAACAATAACATTTCCTTCAGCATCAAATGTAAGATTTTCATCTAAGTAGTTTTCTATTGATTTAGTTTCTCCAAATTTTCCACCCTTTATATTAACTTTGTCACTTTGTTTATTTGAAAGTACAAAATCTGTATTAAATTCTCCATTAGTAATTGTTAAATCTGCTTTAGTGTTTTCATTTACTTCTAATTTTTTTAATTCATCTGATGTCGCAGTTAAATTTGTAATTAAAGCATTGTGAGATTCACCAGTTTTAGATGTAAAAATTCCACCATTTAATTTTAATTCAGCATTATTTACTATTACAGAATAATTTTTACCTTGAATAAATTCTCCACCATTAATTGTTGCTTTACCAGCATTTGTTATTCCAAAAGCATTATCAACAGTAGTTTCAATTTTTCCGCCATCAATAGTTAATTCACCAGTATTAAGAATAGCTGCATGTCCAGCTAAATTTGAAGAAATTGTTCCTCCTTCAATTTTTAATGTACCTTTGTTACCAATAACTGAATAAGCTACATCCCTTTTATTAACAATTTTTCCAGTATGATCAGCACTACTATCAATAATATTTACTATCGCTCCAGCTTGTACTTCGACTGCCGAAACTGAAAAACTTGTTAAAGTATGCCCTGCCAAATCAATAGTAACAGTTTCTCCTTTTTGAACAACAATATCTTGTCCATTTTCATCAGTTAAATTTTCTTCTAAAATTAATTTATAATTTTTAGAACTTACATCAATATCTTCTACTTTAATTTTAGTTCCTGGATACCATGATTTTAACTGATCAATTGTAGCAGCATTTACATCATTTATCAAAAACAAAGTAAACATTGCAATTACCCCAAACATTAATATTTTTTTCATAAAAATATTCTCCTTTCTTAAGAAAATTATAAACTAATACCCCCCCCTGTCAAGTTTTTGTTGATAAAAATAATCACTTTACAATTTGTTTTATAATCCATAAATTATTAATTTTCTTCAAAAAATATTTTATACCAAACTATAAATGTATATATTGTCCATATTTTTTTATAATTATCTTTTT
>CANRDL010000023.1 GCA_947629405.1 uncultured Bacilli bacterium | reverse complement strand
AGGAAACATAAGATATATTATAATCACACTTATTTCATTTTTAAACTATAAAACTGACTTCCAAATGAAAATTAATAAAAGAACTATTCAAATAAATTAAATAATAGACAATTATAAAATAAAATGATATAATGTTTTAAGTAGACATCGAAAGTGGGTATAAATACCCACTTTTATTAATAGTGAGGTGAAGTAATATGGATAAAAAATTGCAAAAATTAAAAGAAAAAGTGGCAGATGCTCTAAAAGAAAAACAAATTGAAGTTACCGATATTTCGTTTGAAAAAGAAGGAAATTATTATTTTTTGCGAATTGAACTTGATAAAATAAATGGCTTAGATATAGATGCGGTAGTAGATGCCACTAATATTATTAATCCAATTGTTGATGAAGAAGATATTACTGATGAATCATACATTTTAGATGTTGTGTCAAAAGAAAGAGGAGATAAAAATGAATAGTAAAGAATTTATGAAAGCCCTTGATAATATAGTAAATGAAAAAGGGATAGATAAAGATTATGTTTTGGATGCTATGAAAGCGGCTTTACAAACAGCCTATAAGAAAAATTTTAATTCCAAAACAAATGTTAAAGTTGATATTAATCCTGATACAGGTGATATTAAAGTATTTACATATTATGTTGTCGTTGATGAAATTGATTATGGAAAAGATACAGAAGATGAAGAAGGAAACATTAAACATATTGATCCAGAGATTAATATAGATGCGCAAATGTTACTGGAAGATGCTAAAAAAATAGATCCAAAAATTAAAGTAGGGGAAACTATTCAAGAAGAAGTAACACCAGCTGATTTTGGTCGAGTAGCTGCCAGTACTGCAAAACAAGTAGTAATGCAAAAAATAAGGGAAGCAGAAAAAAATAGTATTATTGAAGAATTTGCTGATAAACAAGACGAAATGATTATTGGTAATTTAGGAATGGAAGATGCTCGTAATTATTATGTTGATCTTGGTAGAACTAGAGGAATACTACCAAAATCAGAAATGATACCTGGTGAAAAAGTAGTTATGGGAACATCAATTAAAGCTTATGTTACTAAAGTTGAATCTACTACTAAGGGACCTTTAATTTTACTTTCTCGTAAACATTATGGATTTATTAAAAGATTATTTGAAGCAGAAATTCCAGAAATTAATGATGGCACTATTATTATTTATTCAGTTGCTAGAGAAGCTGGAGTTAGAAGTAAAGTAGCTATTTATTCTACTAAATCACAAGTAGATGCTGTTGGTTCATGTATTGGTGCAAAAGGAATTAGAATTGCTAATATTTTAAAAGAATTAAATGGCGAAAAAATTGATTTAATTTTATATAATGATGATCCTGTTGAATTTATTAAGAATGCTATGTCACCGGCTAAAGATGTTATCGTTAGCATTAAAGATGAAATGAAAAAAGAAGCTTTAGTCGTTGTAAATGATGACAATCTTGCTTTAGCTATCGGTAAAAAAGGAACAAATATTAAATTAGCTTCTCGTCTTACAAAATATAAGTTAGATGTTAAAACTATGCAACAAATTCAAGAAGAAGGAAATAAATAATGAAAAAAATTCCTATGCGAATGTGTGTGGTAACAAAAGAGAAGTTACCTAAAAAAGAAATGTTTAGAATTGTTGTAAACAATAATCAAGTAATTTATGATGAAACAGGCAAACTTAATGGTAAAGGAGCTTATTTAAAAAAAGATGTTGATGTCATAAATTTAGCAAAAAATAATAAAATATTAGATAGAGTATTGGGAATTAAAATTGAAGATAATTTATATGAGGAATTAAAAAATTTAATAAAATAGATAATGGAGGTGTTTTAAATGACTGTTAAAGAATATGCCCTTGATACTAATAATACAGTTGCCGAAATATTAAAAAAATGTAGTGAACTTAATATGGATGCTAAATCGGCTGATGATGTTTTATCTGATGATGATATTATAATATTAGATAATACTATTAATTTAATTTCAACAGAAAATGAAAATACTATTGAAGAAAAACAAGAAATAGAAGACAAAGTTGAAGAGCTTATTGAATCTTCTAACATTAATTTTATGGAAAAAGAAAATGTTAAATCCCAAAAGATGAAAAAGAAAAAAGTTAAAAATGATAAAGAAGATTATAAGCAAAAAAGAAAAGAAATGTACAAAAGTAAGGATAAACTTCAAAGTAATGAAAAAAATGATGAAAATGTTATTTTATATCATAATGATATGACAGTTTTAGAACTTGCTAATGCTTTAGGAATTAAGGGTAATGAAATTATTGTTAAATTAATGAACTTAGGATTAATGGTAAATATTAACCAAGTAATAGATTTTGATAATGCTGAAATTATTGTACTTGAATATGGAAAAAAATTAGCTCGAGAAGAAAGTGCTGATATTTCTAATTTTGAAGAGTTTGAAATAGTTGATAAAGAAGAAGATTTAAAAAATCGTCCACCAGTTGTAACAATAATGGGTCATGTAGATCATGGTAAAACCACTTTACTTGATTATATTAGATCATCTCATATTGTATCTGGTGAAGCCGGAGGTATTACTCAAGCAATTGGCGCATATCAAATAACTTATAATGATAATAAAATTACTTTTATAGATACACCGGGCCATGAAGCATTTACCGAAATGAGAGCAAGAGGCGCTAGTGTAACCGATATTGTAATTATTATTGTTGCTGCTGATGATGGTGTTATGCCTCAAACTAAAGAAGCAATTGACCATGCCTTATCAGCTAATGTTCCGATAATTGTCGCTGTCAATAAAATAGATAAAAAAGATGCCAATGTTGATAAAATCTTAACAGAAATGGCTGATAATAATATTATTCCTGAAAGTTGGGGAGGAAAAGTACCTTTTGTAAATATATCAGCAAAAACTGGTGAGGGAGTAGATCTTTTACTAGAAACAATTTTAGCTATTTCGGAGGTAGAAAATTTAAAAGCAAATCCAAATCGATATGCAATTGGTACAGTTATTGAAAGTAAATCTGATAAAAAAGTAGGAACTATTGCTTCATTACTTATTCAAAGCGGAACTTTAAGAATTGGTGATCCTATCGTGGTTGGAGCATCATTTGGGCATGTCAGGACTATGAAAAATGACCGAGGAGAACAACTTGTATCTGCCGGTCCTTCAATGCCAGTATCTATTTCTGGACTTTCAATGGTACCGGAGGCCGGAGATAAATTTATGGCTTTTGAAGACGATTCTAAGGCTAAAAGTGTCGCCGAAAAAAGAAAAGAAATATTAAAAGAGAAAAAAAATCGTAAACAAAGTGTTTCATTCGATGATTTATTTAGTCAGATTCAATCTGGAATTAAAGAGATAAATGTAGTTTTAAAAACAGATGTATCTGGTTCCGAAGAAGCAGTTAAAAATGCCTTAGAAAAAATAGAAGTTGAAGGAGTAAAAATAAAAGTTATTAGAAGTGGTGTGGGAACTATTACCGAAAGTGATGTTGTACTTGCTAATGCTTCTAATGCTATAATTATTGGTTTTAATGTTTCTCCGAATAATTCTACTAAAGATGTTGCTAAAGATAATGGGGTAGAAATTCGTTTATATACAATAATTTATAAATTAGTAGAAGAAATGGAATTGGCAATGAAAGGTTTACTTGATCCTGAATTTGAAGAACAAATTATGGGCTCAGCTGAAGTTAGACAATTGTTTAAATTTTCGAAAGTAGGAACAATTGCGGGATCTCATGTTGTCGAAGGAGTAATTAAAGCTAATTCATCATGTCGTCTAATAAGAGATGGCAAAATAATATATGAAGGACAAATTGCTACAATTCAACGCGAAAAAGATCAAGTTAAAGAAGTTAAAAGAGGCCTTGATTGTGGAATTACATTAGAAAACTATAATGATATTAAAGTTGGTGATGTAATTGAAACATTTGAAATGATTGAAATCAAACATATTTAGTAAAAGTGTTTGAAAAATATTAAAAATTTGATATAATACTGATAGTTTAAGGAGGAAGTTTAATGGCAAAGAAAAATGAAAATAGAGTATATGTTGCTCTTGAATGTACTGAATGTAAAAATGTTATCAGAAAGACTTCTAAAAATAAGAAGAATACACCTGATAAATTAGAAATAAATAAATATTGTAATGTTTGTAAGAAACATACAGTACATAAAGAAACAAAATAGGATGTGAAATAATATGAATATTAATATAAATGATATAAAAAATGGTATGACTATTATTATGGATGGCAATTTGTACCAAATTCAAGAATTTCAACATGTAAAGCCAGGAAAAGGACCAGCTTTTGTTAAAATTAAATTAAAAAATTTAAGAACAGGAACAATTACCGAGAACTCATATAATACTAATATAAAAATTGAAAAGGCTCATATCGATCGAATGCCAATGCAATATTTATATAATACTGGGGATACTTATTATTTTATGAATACTCAAACTTATGAACAACTTGAAGTAAACGAAAAAGTTCTTGAAGATGAAAAAAAATATTTAAAAGAAAACTTAGAAATTAGTATTGCTAGTTATAATGGCGAAATAATAGGAATTACTTTACCAGAAAAAATTGAATATGAAGTAATTGAAACTGAACCAGCAGTAAAAGGTAACACAACTAATAATGCTATGAAAGATGCTACTATTGAAACAGGTTACACTATTAAAGTTCCATTATTTATTAATCAAGGTGAAAAAATTATTATTTCTACTAAAGATGGCAAATATTATAGTAGAGCTTAATTATCAATAAATTTTATTGATAATTTTTTTATCGTTTGATAAAATTATAATATAGAAAGAGGAAAAATAAATGAATTTAAAAGATCTTGAAGAAAGAATGAATAAAGCGATAGAAACACTAGAGGCAAAATTTATAAATATAAGAGCCGGTCGAGCTAATCCAGCGATGCTTAATGGTATTATGGTTGAATATTATGGTAATCCAACACCAATTCAATCTGTTGCTAATATAACTGTCCCAGAAGCTAAAGAATTATTAATAAAGCCATATGATAAATCATCTTTAAAAGATATTGAAAGAGCAATAAATGAGGCTAATTTGGGTATATCCCCTATTAATAATGGTGAAGTTATTATTTTAACAGTTCCCGATCTTACAGAAGAAAAAAGAAGAGATTATGTTAAAATGGCCAAAGCGACTGCGGAAGAGGCTAAGGTTGCTTTAAGAAATATTCGCCAAGATGGTAATAATAAAGTTAAGAAAGAAGAATTACCAGAAGATGAAGAAAAAAATATTTTAGAAGATATTCAAGAATTAATTAATAAATATAATAAAATAGTTGATGAAAAATTAGCGGAAAAAGAAAAAGAATTAATGGCTATTTAATTCTTTTTTCATAAAAAAAGTATACTTAATAGTATACTTTTTAATTTTAAATGGTGTCCTCGGAGCGACTCGAACGCTCGACCGTACGCTTAGAAGGCGTATGCTCTATCCAGCTGAGCTACGAAGACATTTTCAGCTGCTGAATAAATAATATCATAAATTTTAATATACTTCAAGATATAATTTTTGAATAGAGCATTATTCTAATTTGGTAATATACAGTCCGTTATAAAATCATTTTCTACATAAAAATTTACTTTTTTAATATTCATAGAATCATTTAATGAAAGAGATATGGCATATTTTACTTCTTCAAGCATTTTTTTCTTTTTAAAATCACTTAATAAATATTTATTAAAACTTAAATTTATTTCTTGTTCCTTTTGATCATATTTTAAAAGTTCGGTATTACTTGTTAAAAAACTCATTAAATTCATTTGAGTTGTCGATGATGATTTTAGTTCATCAATAATAATTTCAACTTTATTATTATCTCTATTATCAATATAAGTTACGGGAACAAAATAGGTTGTATCTTCGTTTTTCTTTATATAATATACTGTAGTTTTGGAAGTTTTGTCTATTCTCGTAAGATCATATACTTTATTTATTCCATAATTTCTATCTAATACTAACGGAAGACTTTTATTTGAATGAGGTAAATAAAATAACTGATTATCTTCGACAAAAATCATTACTTTTTCTACTTCTTTTATTGATGTCAGAGAAAAGACAATTGCTTCAATCATTTTTTCTTCATTTTCCTTAGATACTTTTAAAATATTTTTATCAAAATTTACTTTTAATATATTATCTTGGAAGTTTATACTTAATACTTTAGTACCTTTGGGAATTAATGCTTTAAATCCATTGGGAATATAATTGCTTTTAGTTGAATCAATAGTTAATGATTCGATAATTTCTTGAGCTTTTTTAATAATATCATCATTTTTATATAAAATATTTACTCGGGAAACCATTTTATCTTCATCAAGTAAGTAAATGCTATTTTCATATGGTTTTATATAACTTACTTTAGTATTTTTAACAGTTTTAACTGATTGACTTTTAGAACTAGGAAAAGCTAAAATTAATAATAAAATAATTAACGAAAAAGAAGCAATTATAACTCTTCTTAAAGATGATCTTAATAACATATTGACCCCCTAAAAAATAATATGTTAATTTTTTTTATTTAATGAAAAAAAGTCGATATTTTCGACTTTATAGTGATATCTCACCTAATTTTAATAATTCAACTACAGCTTGAGCTCGACCTTTAACTCCCAATTTTTGCATAGTATTTGATATATGATTTCTTACAGTTTTTTCGGATATTTTTAAAATACTAGCAATTTCTTTAGTTGTTTTATTTTTAATAAGTAATTGAAAAACTTCATATTCTCGTGCTGTAAGTATATTTTTTTTCATCATTTACCTCCCTTATAGATGGGTATTTTTATACTTCACCTTATTTTATGAGGGAGTAATAGAGATGTGAAGATTTTTTGCCTAAAAATGATTAAGATTGAAATTTAACTGTGATATACATTGGATCTTCATATTCTTCTTGAATTAATCTCATTATATTATTAGCAATTTTTTCTGAATGTTCCTTTTTATCAACTATTACTTTTATTTCTTTATCTTTTATTTGAATAAAAGTATTTAAATTTAATTTGGTCTTAATTTTTTTCTCTAAAGCTTCAACTTTTCCTTTATTTAAATTAATATCTTTTAATGATTCATAGGCATTATTTTTTTCTTCTGTAGTAGATTTTTCATTTTGCAATACTTCTTGTAGACTGGCCATTTCCTTTTCAATTTTTTCATCTTCTTCAACTCTTAAAGCCGTTAATGCATCACTTTCGGTAAGTTTTACTGTTTTTGATGTTTGAGCTGAAACTGTTTTACTACTATTATTTTTGATTTCTTTTAAAACACTATTTGGCATTGTTATATAATAAATACTTAAAACTAAAATTAAACTAAATAGTGTTAAAAACCAAAGTTTTTGTTTATTAATCATTTTTAATCTCCTCCAATATCTATTAAATTTTATTAAATAATAAAAAAAATATTCATAAAAAAAGGAAATCTTAAAAAAATGAAGTACATATAAGTGAAGGGAGAAAAAATGAATAAAAATTTAATTGTTAAACAGATGGATATGAAAGATTGTGGCGCATGTTGTATTTTATCTATTATTAAATATTATGATGGTTTAATATCTTTAGAAAAATTAAAAATTGATACTGTAACTTCTAAAAACGGAACAACGGCCTTTCATTTGGTTGAAACATTAAAAAAATATGGTTTTTCTTCGCAGGGGTTAAAACTTAAATTTATTGATCTTATTCAAGATAATATTGTTTTACCAGTAATTGCCCATGTTACGGTATTCGAAAAATATTTGCATTTTGTCGTAATTTATAAAATAGATAAAAAAAGAAAAATTATTACCATAATGGATCCAGCTTATGGCTTTAGAGATATTAGTTTTCAAGATTTTCAAAATATTTGGAATGAATTTATTATTGTCGCTTACCCAATTTCTAAAATTCCAGTTTATAAAAAAGGGGATAATATATTAAATATATATTTGAAAATTTTATTTTCACAAAAAAATATATTAAAAAAAATATTTACCTGTAGCTTATGTCTTACTATTACTAATATCTTAAGTAGTTTTTATTTTAAAGTTGCCATTAATGGTATTGATAAGTATAATGATTTAAAATTTTTATTTTTAACAATTATCTTTTTTTCCTTTATATATTTTTTAAAAGTAATTTCTATTTATTTGCGAGAATATTTTGAAAATTATTTAAATAAAAATATAGATATCAATATTTTATGTCCATTTTTAAAACATATATTTTATCTCCCTTTAAATTATGCTAAAAGTAAAACATCAGGAGAAATTATTTCTAGAGTAAATGAATTAAATATTGTTAAAGAAACATTTTCTAAAATATTTGTTACTTTATTTTTAGATTTACTTTTAGCTTTGATAACTTTTATCATTTTATTTAAATTAAATATATTACTTTCTATCATTCTTTTAATAATATGTCTAATTTATGTATTAACTGGTATCTTATTTAAAGATCTGCTTTATGATATGGTTATTAAAAATATTGAATTAGAAACAAATTTTAATTCTGATTTAATTGAAAAAATTGAAGCAATTGAAACAATTAAAAATATGAATTGGGAAAAAGAAGTGAATAATAAAATTGAATTTTCATTAGTAAAATATTTAAAAAATAACTTAAATTTTAAAAAAATAATTGATATGCAATCTTTACTTAAAAATTTTATTAATGATATGGGAATATTTATTTTACTTAGTATAGGTTTCTATTTATATTTTAAAGGTAAAATTAGTTTATTAAATTTAATTACATTTGATAGTTTATTATCATTTTTAATTGAACCATTGAAAAATATTGTTTCAATAATACCAAGTATTAATTTTATTAAAGCATCATTTTTAAAAATCTCATCATTTTATGAAATTGATGAAGAAAAATTAAATGATAATTATGAGCAAATTGACGGAGATATTGAATTTAAAAATGTCACTTTTTCTTATAATAAATATAATAATATTCTAACAAATTTTAATTTAAAAATTGAAAGGGGTGAAAAGATTATATTAAATGGTAAAAGTGGGTGTGGAAAATCAACTATTTGTAAATTACTGTATCGTTTATTAGAAGGTAGGGGAGAAATATTAATAAATAATTTTAATATAAATGATATAGAAATTAATAAACTTAGAAATTCTATTACTTATATTTCTCAAAGGGAGAAATTATTTACCGATACAATTAAAAATAATATTTGCTACTATAAAGATATTAGTGATGAATATTTAAATAATTTGATTAAAATTTGTCGATTAGAAAATATAATTAAAAAAAGTCCCATTCGTCTTGATACAATGATTGTTGAAGGAGGATCAAATTTATCAGGAGGTGAAAGACAACGAATAATTTTAGCGCGGGCTCTTGTTAAAAAATCTAATATATATATTATTGATGAGGCTTTATCCGAAGTTGATGAAAAATTAGAAAAAGAAATTATAAATGATTTACTTAAATTTTTAAAAGATAAAACAGTTATTTATATAACACATAAAAATCAAAAAAAATTATTTGAAAGGGAGGTTAAATTAGATTAATAAGGAATATATTTATAATAATAAAGAATATTTTTTATCACTAAAGCCAAAATATAAAAATTTAATTATATCCATTTTTCTCTTCTTTACTATTTTACTACTTATATGTTCATTTTATATTAAGATTTTTGATGTCACTAACGCTAAGATGATTATAAGAAAAAAAGATAATAAGTATATTAAAGAAGTTTACGTTAATTATGATGATGCTAAAAAATTACTTGATGGAAAATATATATTAATAAACAAAACAAAATATAAATATAAAATAATTCAAAAAGAAAATATAATTGATAATGAAAATTTGCTTAATTATAAATTATTTAATATAAATATTAATTTAAATAAAAAATATTTACAAAATAATTTAGTATTAGATATTAAAATTTTTTCTAATAAAGAAAGAATGATTAAAAAAATTAAAAATTTATTTAATTAGGAGGTTGTATTGCAAAAATTAACACAAGAAGAATTATTAAGTATTAATGGTGGTGCTGTAAAAGCATCAGTTTTAATAGCAGTTGGTGGTGCTATAACATTTTTAGTAGGTATTATTGATGGTTTTATTAGGCCGTATAAATGTCGCAATTAAGAGGTTAAGATGAAATTAAAAAATAATGATTTGATAAAAATTGAAGGAGGAACGACTACCTCTTATACATCTGCTTCATTTATATCTGCTATAACTAGAAGTTTAAATTTAATATTGGATCTTGGTCGCAGTATTGGGACTGCTTTTAATAGAATTATTAATAATAAAAAATGTTAAATACTAATAATTGAGGCTTAATGCCTCTTTTTTCTTGTCAAAAAAAAAGAGAAGTGTTATAATTTTATTGATACGAAGGGAGGGAAATCATGAAAGAAGAAGTAAAAAACAAAATCGATGAAGAAAAGGCAAAAACTTCAGAGGAAATAAATAATAAAAATTTTGAAAGAAAAATTAAAAATTGGAAAAATTCCCTTGCTAGAAATGGAACTATTTCAGCTCTTAAAAACAAAAAGTATTATGTAAAACCCGGAGTAAAAAAGCGTATCGAAAGAGATAAAAATAAAAAAAATGCTCGTAGAAATCATAATAATTAATAAAAAATATATTACTGGATAAAAATCCAGTTTTTTGTTTACTTTTTTTTTAGTTCTTCATATATTACATTGAGGAGGGATTTCTTTTATGAATTATAAAGAAATAGTAACTAAAGCTGTAATTGGAAAGGGGAAAAAGACCTTAAATAAAACATATGAAATGAAAACTGAAGAAGTGCCTAATACTATTTTAGGATGTTGGGTAATTAATCATAAATTTTCTGGTAATAAATCTAACGATTTGATAAATATTAATGGAAATTTTGATGTTAATGTATGGTATTCATATGATAATGATACAAAAACTTCAGTAAGTACTAAAAATTTTTCATATAATGAAATGTTAAAATTAAATGCTAAATCAGATAATACAACAAATGAAGAAATTGTTGTAAGATCTTTAAAACAACCATCTGTTACCAATGTTGAAATTAAAGATGGAAATGTTGTCATGGATATTGAAAAAGAACTTGGTGTTGAATTAATTGGCGATACAAAAGTTAAAGTTACTGTTGAAGATGAAGAAGATGAATATGATATACTTGAAGATGTTAATGAAGAAAAAAAGATTGAAGAAAAAATAGAGGAAGAAGTTAAAGAAGATTATATTAATTAGTTTAAAAAAAGTCTCAAATTTACTTTGAGGCTTTTATATTAATTTGGCATGAACTACAATTCTTTTTTTACCACCCTTGGTACAGGTTGATAGAGTAAGTATTTTATCTTTACCAGAAACATCAGTATTAAAGTCATAATAACTTTTAGCTTTCATTTGATCTATTAAGCTTTGAAATTCATTATCAGTATTAAAAACAGTATCAATGTAATAAAAATCAGGAGTTGTTTCATAAATTGAAAATATTTTATAGTGCATTGTATTAGATATAGTACTAAAAGTTATAATATGGTTATCTTCATTTCGATACCAATAGGGAAGTAAAGCATTTTTTAATGATCCAAATATTGTACCATTATGACCATAAATAATGGTATTTTTTCCTAAATTTTTAGGATTGTTTCGATAATCCATAAATGCCCAGCCATTATAATTTCTTTTTTTATAAAAATTGTAATTTAAGTAATATTCATTATTTTCTGCCTGAACAACTGGTAAATTTATCTTAGTATTTTTAACTGTAAGCCATCCGACTGTTTGATCATTAATAGCTAATAATTTTTCAAAATCTTGTGGTAAAGCACTATCATTATTTGTTTCATCTTCTGTATTACTAATTGTTGCCACGGTATCTTTTTTATAATTACTATCACTTTCCATAATTTTAGTTATTTTTTCCATGTCCTTATTTGATTT
This sequence comes from uncultured Bacilli bacterium, assembly GCA_947629405.1. GTDB lineage: Bacteria > Bacillota_I > Bacilli_A > RF39 > UBA660 > CANRDL01. The sequence goes on along the minus strand of CANRDL010000023.1, from coordinate 1,945 downwards.
AAAATTATTATAAGCCATAATACTCATGGATGAAATTCCAAAGATAATTCCGATTAAAAAACAGGCCTTTACAGTAATAAAAGATAATTGTTTAAAATAATTCTTTTTATAATATTCTTCAGAGTATACTATTTCAAAGGTTATATTTTTATGTTTAGCATATTCTTTTTTTAACTTTTTAATATTAGCAATTGATTGTTTAAATATTTCAATATTATTTGAATCTACATATAAGTTTATTTTTACTTTATTTAAATTATTAAAATTAATATTTTCTACAAATTTTTCGGCATTATTATTTTGAAAACCGTATAAATATATATTTTTTATATGCTTATTTTCTTTGCAAAAATTATCTAAGTCTTTTAAATATTCATCATTAATATTAGAAATTATTTTAATATCTTCTTTATTATATAAATCACTATAACTTTTAATATCATTATCTTTGGTAAAATCCGTTTTTATAATATTATTAATTCTCGTAAAAAATTTTATTTTATACTTAGAAATAGAATTTAGACAGCTTTTATCTAAATCAAAGCATTCAAATTGTTTAATATATTTGGCATTAATAATTAAATTAATAATGGAATCATTAATTTTTTTATCACACAATATATTTAATCTCATTGGTATTTCCATTGTTTTAATAGTTTTGATTGCTAAATAATAAAGATCATCTTCAACATTAAATATTTTGACTTTTCTTTTATTTACTAAATTTTTTACTAAATTAGCAAATAAATCAAAATTTTCTTCAATATAATTTTCACTAAAAATATATTTATAAATACTTTCGTTAATTTCCACATTAATGATAGTTGGGTCGATATAAATATATGAAAGTCTTATAGTATTGTTATCTAAATAAACAGAAATTTTTTTCAATTTATATCAACTCCTCCTTATTTTATATATTAAATATAACATTATATAAATCAAATGTAAACCAAAAAGCATTTTTTGAAAATTTGTAGATTTTTGAAAAATTATATGATAATATGATGGTAGTTATAGATTAATTAAACGAAAGAAGGAATAAATAAATGAAAAAAAATATAGGTAAAATATTTATTAGTTTAATGTTAATGATTTCTCTTATTTGGGGAACAGTGGTTCCAGTTAATGCTCAGAGTGCAATTCTAAAAACAGTAAATGCTCAGGGTGATGCTGTTACTCCATTATTCACAGAAGAAACTAGCGATTCATCACAAATGGTGGCCACAATTTCTAATGTTGATCAAGCTAACAATAGCCTTACAGTAGAAATTTCTATATCTAATGTAAGTGGTAAAGAAAAAGTATCAAATCCATCACTTAATATTGCGATGACTAATGATGTAACTAAATATTTTGATATTAATTTTACAGATACTACTGGATGGGAATTAAGTGAAAATGAATCCAATATGGAAGATAATGGTGTAGCTAAAAATTATAAATATACATATTCTGGTGACCTTGACATAGCAGAAGATGCTGCAGTAGCTAGATTAGTATATACTTTAAAATTAAAAGATGGTGTAAATGCTGATGATTTAGTTGGTACAACTTTCCAAGTTTTAGAATCAGGATTAATTAGTGGAGGTTCAAGAACAAGCTTAGAATACGGATATGGTCCAAGTAATTCTGAATGTTCTATTCCAACATTTACTTTTGTAAAACAAGAAGAAACAGTTAAAACTGGTATTTCTTCAAATAATTTTATAATATTTTTGGGAGTTATATTATCAGTTGTACTTATAATTGCATTAACAAGAAAAAGTAAAATGTCAAGAATTTAATACATAAACCACTTTGTAAAGTGGTTTTTTTAATTATAAAATATATATAACACTTAAAGCTTTTGATAAGATATTGTTAAAAAATATATAATATTTTATAATTAATATGTAGAGGGTGACTAAAAATGAATTCAGATTTAAAAATAATAAAGAAAAAG
>CANRDL010000022.1 GCA_947629405.1 uncultured Bacilli bacterium | reverse complement strand
TTATGACTTTTAACAAAAAAATTTACACATAAGAAAACCCTTAGAAAAAATCTAGGGGTTTGTCTACACTCTGAAAAGTTTTAACTAAATAATAGTTAAAACTTTTTTTATATAAAAAAATTATAGTTTATTTTAATATAATTAATAATATTTTAAATTATAAAATAAAATGAAGTATATTTGTAAATTAAAATATATTTAATTTTTAAATCTTTAAAAATAAATATATATGTGATAAAATGTTTATGGTGATATATCAAAATGAAATATTTTTTTATAGGTATGATAAAGATGTATCAATTTTTACCTTTAAGATCTCATTCATATTGTCGACATATTCCAACTTGTTCGGAATATATGATTGAAGCAATTAAAATACATGGATCTTTTAAAGGAATATATTTAGGAATAAAAAGGATTATTAAATGTAATCCGAAGGGTACTTATGGGTATGATCCAGTACCACTTAAGGAGGAAAAATGAAAATAAAAAAAATAATGTATTTAATTTTAATTTTTTGTTTATTATTAACATCTGGTTGTATTAAAAGAGATGATTTTGAGGATATTACAATTTATACTACAGTTTATCCAATTGAATATTTAATTGATCAAATTTATGGAGAATCATCTACCGTTAAAAGTATTTATCCAGATGGTATTGACATAAATAAATATACTTTAACTAATAAACAAATTAGAGATTATTCAAAATCAGAACTATTTGTATATAATGGACTAACTAAAGAAAAAAAGATTGCTGCTAAGTTTATAAATAATAACAAAAATATTAAAATTATTGATGTTACTCAGGGACTTGAATATACAAATAATGTTGAAGAATTATGGGTTTCACCAGCTAATTATTTAATGATGGCTCAAAATATTAAAAATAATTTAAAAGAATATATTTCTAATAAATATATAAGAGATGAAATAGATAATAAATATAAAGTTTTAAAAGTAAATATTTCTGAAATTGATGCTGAATTAAAAATTGTTGCTGAAAATGCTGATAATAAAACAATTATTGTTGGTAATAAAATGTATAAATTTTTAGAAAAATATGGATTTGACGTTATTTGTTTAGATGAAAAAGATAGTGATTTTTCTAATCTTACTGTTAGAAAAGCTCGTAATTTACTTGAAACTGGTACTAATGATTATATTTTTGTAAAAAGTGGTGAAACAGTTAATTCTACAATTAATAATTTAGTAAATGATAACAATATTGAATTACTTGAACTAAAAAGTGGAACAAATCTTACTGAAGAAGAAAGAAAAGAAAATAAAGATTATTTGACAATCTTAAATGAAAACTTAGAATTAATAAAAAAAGAAATGTATGAATAAGTGCTTGTATTTTTTTTACTAATATAGTAAAATTAATTTACAAGCTTTTTAATGGAGCAGTACTCAAGAGGCTGAAGAGGCGCCCCTGCTAAGGGTGTAGGTCGGGTAACTGGCGCGGAGGTTCAAATCCTCTCTGCTCCGCCATTTAAAATTAACTGAAATTTTTCAGTTTTTTTTATGAATTAAAGTAAGTGTAAATATATAATAAAATAATATTAAAAAAGTAATATTTGGTTTATAATAAAAGTAGGAGTGTGATGATATGGAAAAATTAAAAGTTGTGCAATATGGTTGTGGCAAAATGTCAGTATATACTATGCGTTATGTATTGGAAAATGGAAATGAAATTGTTGGAGCAATTGATATTAATCCAGATATAATTGGAAAAGATATTGGCGAAATTATGGGTTGTGAAAATAAAGGAATAAAGGTAGTTTCAGCTAATTCAGCAAAAGATTTACTTGAAGAAGTTAAACCAGATATAGTAATTGTTACTACAATGAGTTTAATGACAGATTTATATGAAGCTCTAAAACTATGTGCAAGTTTGGGAATAAACGCTATAACAACATGTGAAGAAGCATTCTATCCGATAAATTCTTCCCCAAAAATAACTGAAGAAATTGATAAACTTGCTAAAGAAAATAATTGTACTATTACTGGTAGTGGTTATCAAGATGCCTTTTGGGGTAATTTAATTACTACTATTGCTGGTGCAACACATAATATTACAAAAATAAAAGGTAGTTCATCATATAATGTTGAAGATTATGGTATTGCTCTTGCTAAGGCTCATGGAGCTGGTCTTACTTCAGAAGAATTTGATGAAAAAATTGCTGCTTCTGACAATATTAGTGAAGAAGAAAGAAAAAAACTTATTGATAAAGGTGAGTTTTTGCCAAGTTATATGTGGAATGTTAATGGTTGGTTATGTGATAAATTAAATTTAACTATTGAGTCCCAAGTTCAAAAATGTATTCCTAAAATTGCCGATAATGATATTGATTCTTCTACTTTAAATATGACTGTAAAAAAAGGTATGGTAAGAGGTATGAGTGCCGTTGTTACTACTAAAACTAAAGAGGGTATCACAATTGAATCAGAATGTATTGGTATGGTTTATGATAAAGATGATATTGATTCCAATAAATGGACAGTTTATGGTGAACCAGATACAACTTTAGTGATAGATAATCCCCAAACTGTTGAACTTACTTGTGCAACTATTGTAAATAGATTAGAAGATGTAATGATTTCTGAACCTGGATTTATTCCAACATCTCAAATGGGCGAACTTATTTATCAAAATATTAATAAATAATTAATTTAAAACTATAAATTTATTATTTATAGTTTTTTTTTGTCTTTCATGTTATAATTAATTATAGTTAAGGATGATAGATATGTTAGAATTACTTGAAAAATACGACATTTATAATATTGATTCGCAAAAATTAGATATTGCTCTTACTCATAGTTCTTATGCTAATGAACATAATGTCGAAAGTTATGAAAGACTAGAATTTTTAGGGGATGCAGTATTAGAAACTATTATTAGTGATTATTTTTATAATAATTATAATTATGACGAAGGACAAATGTCCAAATTACGCGCCAGTTATGTATGTGAACAAGCTCTTAGTTTTTATTCTAAAAAAATGGGTATCATTCCGTTTATTAAAATAGGAAATGGTATAAATCAAATAAATGATACAATTGCTGCCGATGTATTTGAAAGTGTTCTTGCTGTTGTATATTTATCTTGTGGATTTAATAAAACTAAAGAATATATATATAAAGTAGTTATACCATATATTGAAGATGAAAAAATCTTTTTTGGTGATTATAAATCATTATTACAAGAATTAGTTCAAACTGAAAAAAAATCTTTAGAATATAAATTGATAGATGAAAAAGGTCCTGCTCATGATAAAACATTTACAATCGAAGTTATTGTCGATGGATTAATTTTTGGAAAAGGCACAGGAAAATCAAAAAAAGAAGCAGAACAAAATGCCGCTTTAGAGGCAATTAAAAAACAAGCAAAAAAATAGGTGATAAACGATGAAATTATTAAAAATTAAAGCACAAGGATTTAAATCTTTTGCAGATAAAATAGAAATTAATGTTGAAGATGGTATTACAGGTATAGTTGGCCCAAATGGCAGCGGAAAAAGTAACATTGTAGATGCTATTCGTTGGGTTTTAGGAGAACAGTCAGTAAAAGCATTGCGTGGTACTCAAGCAATGTCTGATGTAATTTTTTCAGGAAGTAAAACTAGAGAGGCTCACAATAGATGTTATGTTTCATTAATTTTTGATAATTCCGATCATTATTTAAAAAGCGAATTTAAAGAAATAGAAATTAAACGAGTTTTATATAGAACTGGTGAAAATGATTATTTTATTAATAATACTAAAGTTAGATTGAAAGATATTATTGATTTATTTTTAGATTCTGGAGCATCAAAAGAATCATTTAATATTATTTCTCAAGGTAATGTAAAAGATGTAGTGAATTTTAAACCGGAAGATAGAAGAATTATAATTGAAAGTGCTGCTGGAGTTTTAACTTACAAGAAAAGAAAAGAAGAAACTAATAGAAAAATAGAAAAAACTAACGACAATATTGAAAAAGTAGATCTATTAATTAATGAATTAAAAAATACTTTGGATCCTTTGGAAATTCAAGCCGAGAAGGCTATGGAATATAATAAGTATTACGATGAATTAAAAAATAAAGAAATATCTCTTCTTACTTATGAAATTGAGACATTAAATAAAACTTATGTCGAAAGCATAAATAAAGCAGAAGATATTAAAAATAAAATTGTAAAATATCAAGCTAGTAGTGGCAAAACATCTGTTAAATTAGAAAATTTAAAATTAAAACAAATTAAATTAGATGAGGATATAGCCAAATTAAATGAAAATATAATTTCTTTAAATGAAAAATTATCTGATTTAAAAAGCGAAAAACAAATTACTATTGAAAGACAAAAATATGATGTTGATAATAGTAAACTAGAAAGTAATATTATAAATCTTAAAGAAAATAAATTAAAGATGAAAAATATGATTTCACAAGTTAAATCCGCAATTGAATCATTTAAAGAAAAATTAAAAACTATTATAGAAAATAAAGATAATCATTTTAGCGATGAAAAAAAATCGAGAATTAAAATTGCTGAGTTAGAAAGAAGATTAAATTTATTAAATCGCGATATTAGTTTTGCTAACAATAAAATAGAAATAATGCAAAATAATATAGATAACAATTCTCATGCTCCTGTTGCCGTTAGAGAGGTGCTTAAAAATCCAACTCTCAACGGTATTCATGCAACAATCGGTTCTTTAATTGAAAGTGATAAATTATATTCTACTGCTATTAATATTGCTCTTTCTTCATCAAGTAATTTTATCGTCGTAGATGATGAAAAATGTGCTTCTAAAGCAATTGATTATTTAAAAAGAATAAATGCTGGTAGAGCGACATTTTTCCCTTTAAATATTATTAAAAAAAGATATTTAGATGATAATATATATTCTAAAATTAAAAATTTAAATGGTTTTATAGATGTTGCCGCAAATTTAGTAAACTATAATTCAAAGTATGAAAATATTATATTTAATCAATTAGGTAATATTATTGTTTGTGATACTCTTGCTAATGCTCAAATAATTAGTAAAGCTATAGATTATAAAGCAAGAGTTGTCACTCTTGATGGTGAAATTATCCATCAAGGGGGTTCTTTAACTGGAGGTTCTTTAAAGAATTCTAAATCAATTATCCAAGAAAAGCAACTTTTAGAAGAAGAAAAAGAAAAACTAGATTTATTAAGCAAAGAAAAATCAGAAATCGAAGAATCTTTAAAGGATGAAAACTATAATTTAGAAATATTAAAAAATATTATTAATACTGATGATATTGAAATTGTTAAATTAAATAGTGAAATTAATCAAAATGAAAATTTTTTAAAGGAATATACTGAAAAACAAGAAGAAATTGAAAAGGAATTATCTGGTACAAAATCAATTAAAGATAATGATAAAAATACTTATTTAGATAATATTATGAAACAATATTATGATGTTGAAAATGAAATAAAAATCAAGAGTGTTAAATTAAATGAATTAAAAGATACAAAAAATAATATTGTTTTAGAAATTTCTGAAATTGAAAAAAATATTAATAAAGATAATAGTGATTATTTTCATCTTCAACAAGATCTTAAAAAATATGAAATTGATTCTTCTAAATGTGAAGTTAAATTAGATAATTATTTAAATACTTTATCCGAAGAATACTCTTTGACATTTGAAAAAGCTAAAACGGAATATAAACTTGAAGATAATCCTGAAAATGTTAAGAATAGAGTAAATATTTTAAAATCTAAAATTAAAAATTTGGGTGAAGTAAATATTGCTTCAATTGCTGAACGAGATCGAATAAAGGAAAGATATACTTTTTTAACTAATCAAAAAGACGATTTAGTTAATGCTATTTCTAATTTAGAAAGTATTATTGAGGAAATGGATGAAATAATGAAAGAAAAAATTACTAATACATTTGAAGATGTCAGAAAAGAATTTAAAGAAATTTTTAAAGGCATCTTTAGAGGCGGAACTGGTGATTTAATTTTAACTAATCCTGATGATATTTTGAATACTGGTATTGATATCGTAGCTGAGCCTCCTGGCAAAAAAGTAGCATCTATTGGTCTTTTATCAGGTGGAGAAAAAACTCTTACAGCAATCGCTTTATTGTTTGCCATAATTAATGTAAAAACTGTTCCATTTTGTATATTAGATGAAGTAGAAGAAAGCTTAGATGAAGCAAATGTCGATATTTTTGGTAAATATTTACAAAGCAAGAAAAATCAAAGTCAATTCATAATAATTACCCATAAAAAAAGAACAATGGAATATGCTGATACTTTATATGGTATAACTATGCAGGAGTCTGGTGTTTCTAAACTTGTGTCTGTAAAACTTGATAATATAAATTAAAATTTTTATTAAAAAAAAAACAACTTTATTAATTTATAAGTTGTTTTTTTATGCTAAATATGCAAGAAACATTGCAACAGTTCCTGCAAGAGTTAATATTAACATAACCCAGACAGCTATTTTTTGTCCTAATCCCATTTATATCACCAATATTAATTTAATCATATTTTTACTAATTTGTAAATATATTTTAAAGGGTGATAATATGAAACTTATTAGGACAAGCTTTAAAAATAAGGGAATTTTAATTTTTTTAATATCTATTTTTTTAATTGGCTTTATCTTTGGTTTTATATATTATTTTAAATTACCGCTAATTACTAAAACGGGAATAAATGAAAATTTACTAGATATTAAATCACTTTTAAAAGATGCTAATTTAAATTATTTTTTTCAGCACAATATTATTTTTATTATGATTTTCTTTCTTTCATTTACTGTTATATTATTTCCATTTATTATTTTTTATTTATTTTATGAAGGAGTAAGTTTAGGTTTTTCATTTATAATATTTTTTTCCTCCTTTAAAATGAGTGGGCTAATATATTCTTTAATTTTATTTATCATTACGAAATTACTATATTTATTATTTATATTTTATTTAATATATAATTCATTTATCATTACTAAAACAATGATTTTATTAATCCTAAAGAAAAATCGAAATATAAATATTACTTTTAAAAAATATTTACAACGCTTAATTATTTTGATAATTATAATGTTATTATATGATGTTTTCATTTACTTTTTAGGTTCAAAAATTTTAAGTCTTTTCAAATTTCTTTTAAAATAATTAAATCAATGGTATAATATAGCCGAAGTTGGTGACGAAATGAAAAAAGTATGTATTGGAATGAGTGGGGGAGTTGATTCATCTGTAGCTGCTTATCTTTTAAAAAAAGAAGGCTATGAAGTATTTGGCTTATTTATGCGCAACTGGGATAGTACAATAAATAATGATATAGAAGGTAATCCTAATTTAAATAACGAAATTTGCCCTCAGGAACAAGACTATAATGATGCTAAAAAAGTGTGTGAGCAATTAAATATACCATTATATAGAGTTGATTTTATAAAAGAATATTGGGATAATGTTTTTACATACTTTTTAAATGAATTAAAATTAGGAAGAACGCCAAATCCTGATTTAATGTGTAATAAATATATAAAATTTGATTTATTTATAAAGGAAGCTAAAAGATTAGGAGCTGATTATTTTGCTACTGGTCATTACGCTGATACTAAAAATAACCGTTTATATAAACCATATGATAAAAATAAAGATCAAACATATTTTTTAGCGCAAATAACTTCTGATCAACTTACAAATGTGATTTTTCCTTTAAGTAATATCGATAAAGATGAAGTTAGAAAAATAGCTAAAGAACAAGATTTAGAAACTGCCTCAAAAAAAGATTCAACGGGAATTTGTTTTATTGGTGAAAGAAATTACCAAAAATTTATCCAAAATTATTTAAAGAAAAAACCTGGTAATATCATTGATATTGAAACTAAAGAAATTATTGGCCAACATAATGGTTTAATGAATTATACAATTGGTCAACGAAGAAATGTAGGTATTTCTGGTCATTCTAAACGACATTATGTTGTTGGTAAAGATTCTATAAAAAATGAGCTTTATGTAGCATTTGGAGATGATTCAAAATATTTACTATCAGATGAATGTGTAATTGATAATATAAATTTTATTAGTCCCCTTAGACCAACTAAATGTACAGCAAAATTTCGATATAGAGGGAAAGAATATCCCGTTAATTTAGAATATACCAAAAGCGATGAAATTATTGTAAAATATAATGATGTAAAATCTGTTACACCAGGACAAGCTTGTGTATTATATTTAGAAAATGAATGCTTAGGTAGTGGAATAATTAAAGAAGTGAGAAAAAACGGCCAAAAATTATGGTATATTAATTAATTTTTCATTGATAATAATATTTTCTTATGTTATTATAGTGCTTGTGTTTAAATTTTAATTTAATTTTAAATTAATAATGATGTAAGGAGATGTTTTTTTATATAATGAATAAAGAGAAAAATGAAAAAAATTATACTAAACTATATGATAAAAAAGGGGCATTAATTGAAATTGGTAGTGTAATTTCACCAGTTTCTACAGGTCATAAAAAATATGTAGTTGTAAATATTGGAAATGATGATGTACCTAATATTGAAACTTTTATTATACCTAAAAATATTAATAAAATTAATGAAGGAATTATAAACGAAATCGATTGTAGTAATTTTATTACTTTCCCAAAAATTGGTTTAGGAAATAAAGTTAATACTTTAAATTTCTCTGCTTCTAAAGAACAAGTTGATTATTTATTAGAAGAACACAATAATATTTTAAGAGGTGCTTATCAAAATAATAAAGAATTCATAGAATTAAAAAAATTTATTGAAAAAGATATTTTGCTTAAAGAAGATATTGAAAAACATTTACCTGCTAGATTATCAAATTTAGCTGGTGAAACCCAGTCTAATGATTTATCTATTGTAGATTTATATAAACAAATTTATGGAGAAGAAAAATATAATCAATTATTTAAAGTCGCTCATAACATTTGTCAAAATGATTATACTTTATTTGCAAAAATTTGTGATTTTGATATAGATAGTATGATGATTGTCTATCTATTATCCAAAAATTTAATACCTAATCGTATATTAAAAAGTAGAAACAAAAAATTTAAACCTGATCCAATATATAAACGTACTATAAATAAACAAAATCATTATTCACCATCAATTGATAGAGAAGTAATGAAAATGAAAGAGGCTGGATATAGTACTATTGATATTATACATATATTAGAAAATTTAGCTAATCTAAAAGTTGTTTATGAATTTATCGATAGAGAAAAACTAATTACTAAAAATAATGAAAGAGCATATACTTTAAGAAGTAAATTTAAATAAGGGGGTATAATGATTATGAAAATTGATTTTTTGGAAGATAATAATTTATATTATTATACTTTTAATATTCCAGAAGATATAAATATACTAAAAGAATATAAAAAAGCATTGGAATTACAAATTAAAAATAACGAAAGGTTACAATTGAAATACCTTTTGGCTCATTCTGTATTATTTTTGGGAGGACTTAGTATAATTAATATAGCATCAAATAATAATGCCTCTGTTTTTGTATCATCAACTGTTTTAGGCGTTATATTAATACAGCTTTTTCTTAAAAATAGAAATGTAGAGTCTATTAATAATATATTACGAAATATTTTATCTAGTATAAATGATGGTATAGAAGATAAAAATATGATTAAGTTAGATTTTTCAGTTTCGCGCGAAATATTTTACACGCTTGAAAATCGCTTAGAAAATATTAATTCTAACAATAAAGAAGGAAACCAAAAGACTAAAAAATAAAAATAAATAATATTTTTATTTTTTTATTTGCTTTATATTTACTTGACACATATGTGTTAACTGATATATAATTAAACTGTAAATATAATAAGAGGGTAGGTAAAAAATGAAAAAATTGAATGATTTATTACAAGAACTTGGAGTTTCTAAAGTAAGACTTGCTAAGTATTTAGGTGTTTCAAGACAAATGGTTTATAATTATCTTGAACTTGATAGTATTAGTAAATGGCCTAAAGAGAAAAAAATTTTATTATTTAAATTATTAAATATAGATGATGGTGATGATGATACTATTAATAATATTAAAGTTACAACTGATTATTTAATGGAAGTAGAATCCCGTTTAAATCAAGGAGTTAAAGCTACAAGTGATTTAGAAAACTATTTTGATTTTAATGGATTAAAAAAGAACGAACAAACTTTAATTTCGGATATCACTTACCTATTAAAAGAAAAATTAACGGAAGAGGGGAAGAGAGAAGAAAATTATTATGCTTTCCTTTATCTATATCATATTTTACAATCAATCGATAATGTTCCAGAAATTAAATATATATTTGGATATTTATCTAAAACAACTGGTTTTATCGATCCAAATGAATTTAAATTTAATGAAGATAAACAATTTATTTTTGAAGGAATTATTCACTCTGCTTTAACTTTATATAATAATGGTGGTGCTTCTAAAAGTAAATTAATTGATTCTCATAAGAGATTTGTTCAGGAAATAGAAGAAAAAAAGGAAGAAAAACTATCTCGTACACAGCAATTAAATACAATTAAAGTTCAAGCTTTAAAAGAACTTGGTTATACCGAAATAAACGAGGATAATGCTGCTGAAGTATTTGAAAAAATAGCAGAAATTCAATCAAGAAAAGTATAATTTCTTGATTTTTATTTGATATATTATTAACTTCTTATAATATATATTATGTTAACCAAATAATATTCTAGGAAATAAAATGATTTATTAATATAACTACTACTCCAACTACTATTCCTAATGTAACCATTTTTTCTTTTTTATATGATAATGCCTCTTTTAATAAATCATTAATAGATAATGTTATCATTATTCCTGCTACAAATAATAATACATAGCTAATGGTTATCATAGAAATATATTTACTTAAGAATAAATAAGCAATTAAAGCCCCTAGTGGTTCTGATAATCCAGATATTAATGTATGTTTAATAGCTAATCCTTTAGAATTAGTTGAATAATATATTGGAATCGCTATGGCAATACCTTCGGGAATATTATGCATCATTATGGCAATTCCTAAAGTAATTCCTAAACCTAAATCTTGATAAGATGCCATAAAAGTTGCAATGCCTTCAGGAAAATTATGTAACATTAAGGCTAACATAGAAAGAATACCAATTCGATATAAATTACTTCCTGTTTTCTTTCTTTTTTTAATTACTTTATTTAGTAAATTAGTTAATATATAACCCATTAAAAAAAATATTATTGAAATAATTGTTCCTAATAAAAATTTATATTTATTTACAACAATAAAATACGAATTAGGTATTAAATCAGTAATGGATATACAAATCATTACTCCTAATGAAAAACTTAAACAAAAAGCAATAAAACTATTTATTTTTTCTTTTTTTATTTTTAAAAATATTAATAAACTACCTAAAACAGTCGATAAACCTGCAATTGATGAAATTAATAATGGATAAATTATTTTCATTTAACTCCCCCACTATTTAATATTTATGTATTTAAAATAATATAAATTCTTATATATTAAAAAAATAAAATCTATATTTAATGAAAATAAAAAATAAAAAAGAATTTTTTTATTTTTTAAATATTAATATAATTGTAGATACTATAATAGTTAAAAAACTTAGAAAAATTGCTATTTTATCTATTGTTGTTCCAGTATATTTCATTTCTATTACTGAATTTTTATTTAATTTTATTTCAATAAAACCATTTTCATTTTCATAGTATGGTATTTTTTCATGATTGTTATATATGTTATATCCAAAGTAATATATTCTTGGTAATTCTAATGTTACTATATTATCTGTTTCAACTTTAAATTTTAAATAAGGAGTTTTATTTTTTATAATTACTACATTAGCTGTGCCACTCTTAATGATAATTTTGTTAGAACGGGTCATAAAATAATCAAATTTTTCTTTTGTTTTAATTGGTAAATATTCATTTTGCCACCCCATTCCATCATTAGAAATATTTATATTTTTTAAAATTATATGTTGATAATTTTGAACTCTTAAACAAAATATCGACATAATTACACAAAAAATAATACTAAGAATAATTATGAATCTTTTACCAATTTTTATTTTATTTAATGCATAATAACATAATATACTAATTCCAAATGTTATTAATATTCCTAATCTATATGGAAATTGAATCATGAGTAAAAATTGTGGAAGTATAGTCCATGGAAAAAGCGAAGTTGACATCCATAAACCTAATATAGTACAAATAATACCTGTAGTAAAAAGAAAATCATTTTTCATTTTATTAATTATTTTTTTAGGACTTTTATATTTTATAAATAAATAAACAATTAATATAATACTCATATAGTTAATAAATGGAAATATAAATTTTTCATCACATCCTAAAATATATTTATAAAGATTTAGTCCACTTTTTTGTACTCCGATGGGAGTTGCCATTGTTCCTTTTTTAAATACTACATATGAACCGTAAATTTTATGTTCTACAAGAGGTATAATAAATGGCAAACATATAAGTAAAACGATTCCTGTTGCTAAAAAAAGATATTTTATTGTATTTTTATTTAATATTCTTTTTCTTTGTATTAATAAAATAATACCTAGAAATATAGTAATATACATTGTCATTACTAAATGCGAATTAATTAATCCAACATAACCTATAATAAAAGAAATATAAAATTTTTTATATTCTTTATTAATTATATAATACATACTTATAAATATTAATGGTAAAAAAACAAAAACTAGTGATTCAGCTTGAGCATCTCTTATTATATAATCATAAAGCTTATATGGTGCAGTCATATATAATAAAGCTGAAACAAATGAGAGATTATTATTCTTTGTAAATTTTTTCATTAGTTGATACATAAATATTCCTGATAAAAAAATTGTTACAAAGTTTGTTATTTTTATAGAACTAAAAATTGATATAGAAAATGGTTTAAATAATTTATAAATTATAACAGTTGTAATATGAAATAATTGAGGATAAAAAATACCTGATCCATAGCCAAAGTCATTAGCAATTATAGGAAGAATTTTTAAATTGTAATTAGTATTTTTAATTAAACTTAAAATAGTTGCAACATGATATGTTGTATCATGACCATAAAAATATAAATTATTTATAAGTGGAAATAATAGAAATATAGATACTAAAAAAATAAAAATATAATTTTTATCAAAGTTTTTTTTCTTTTTCATAAATATTACCTCCAATTAAAATTTATAAATTAAAAATATAATGTTAAATTTCATCATTTATTCTTAAATTATTAATACCTATTTTATAATAATTATCAGTGTTATTTTTAATAATTTTTTTATAAAAATAAATAGTCATTATATTATCTTTTATTTTAAATTTAAACTTGTTATTAAATTTATCTACTAAATAATTATTTTTATTTTCAATATTTAAATATTTTTCTAAATTAAATTTAGATATCATAACTTCGGGAGTTGATTTAATTATTATTTCCAAATTAGGATGTTTATTGTACCTTGAATGATAAGCATCAATAATATCTTTAATTTGATTATCATTAAGTTCATATGATAAACACACTTTTTTTACATTTAAAGAATGTAATAAGGCAACTGAATAAGAATTAACAACATTTAATGAAAAGTCGGTACAGACATTTTGATATTTATATATTGATCCTAAATCATTAACTAACACTGGTTTGTCTATATTTTTAAAATTTTCAATTACTCTAGGTAGTCTTAAACTTACATTATTATTAATAAAATTATATAACGAAGTGTCTTCGACATAATAATAATCAAAATTCTTATATTTTTGATATTTTTGTTTTAAATTTATTAATACTCCTTTTTTTCTTTCAACGGGAAAATTTGGAATATTAATATAATATTTTTCTTTTATATACGGAATATTATATTGTCTTTTTAATATTAGTTTATCAATTGCTTTTCTTCTTAAATTATTTAATTCCGCAATTTTTATATATATTTTTTCTGGTAAATCGATTTTTAAATTTTTAAATTCAAAAATTGTATTTCCAGTTTTTTTTAATTGTAATTCTATTCTTTTTACATCTGTACCATTATTTGTTGCCATTTCATAATTTTTTGTACTTATTTTTACAATATTATTTAAATTATCTTCAATTTTAAAAATAATATTACTTTTATCCTTGCATAAATAGCCTTTTACGGGTATTTTTTTAGTTTCATTAATATTTATATTAATTTCTTTTATTTGTTTAAAATCAGTTGTTTTGACAACCTTATCCCCTACTTTTACATTAAGTTTTTTATATATTCTAATAATATTATTTTTAATAGTTTTAAATTTAGTTACTATAAAACCAATATCATTAGGTTTAGATAAGATTCTAATACCATCATTAATATCCAATTTACCATTAAGTTTTATATCTATGTAATTGGAATTAATATTAATTATTTTACCTACTTCTACTCCCATATGATTTGGTCGATATTTATTTATATAATTATTATTATCTTCATTAAAAATAAAACCTTTAGTAAATTCACGATTATATACTTTTTTTAGATCTAAAATATCGTTATTAGTAATCATCATTTTTTTATTTTGGTAATAATGATCTATTAATTTTCTATATAACTGCGTAACTTGATATACATATTCTTTTCTTTTCATTCTTCCTTCTATTTTTAAAGAAGTTACTCCACTTTCGATTAATTCTTTTATATAATTTACCGTATTTAAATCTTTTGTACTTAAATAATAATTATCTTCTATTAACTTATTGTTTGTGCTAACACCATATTTTTGTCTACAGCATTGGGCACATAATCCTTGATTACCACTTCTTTTACCAATTAGGCTACTCATTAGACAACATCCAGAATATGATATACATAATGCTCCATGGATGAAAACTTCTAAATCAATATTAGAATTTTCTTTAATTTTTTTAATTAAATCTATAGATGTTTCTCTAGCTAATACTACTCTTTTTATGCCTAATTCTTCTAATAACTTTACTCCTTCTAAATTATGAATATGCATTTGAGTTGAAGCGTGAATTTCCAGTTTTGGAAAAACTTTTCTAATTAAATCCATCATCCCGATATCTTGAATAATTATGGCATCAATATTATTTTTGTAAAGAAATTCAACATGTTTAATAAAATTATTTACTTCATTTTCGTATATTAAGGTATTTAAAGTAGCATATATTTTTACCCCATATAGATGACAATATTTTATTGCTTCAATAATTTCTTCGTTTGTAAAGTTTTGCGATAAAGCTCTAGCACTAAATAATTTAGTACCAACATAAATGGCATCAGCACCAGCATTTATTGCTGCCTTTAAACATTCCATATTGCCAGCAGGTGCTAATAATTCTATTTTATTCATAATTTACCCTTAAAATTTTATTTTGGCTTTTATTCCTTTATCTTCTTCATGATAAAAATATTTATTTAGATATTCGTATAATTTATTAATATCAATTATATTTTCATCGGCATTTTTTAAATTGTTGTTTAAGGCATTTGTTAAGGTAAAAGCATCAGATATTTCTATATATCCATTTTTCATAATTTTTGTCTTAAACTCTTTAGATATAGGTGCATTTAATATTGAAAAAAGTTTGCTACCATATGTTTTATCACTATTATCAAAAAAACTGTATTCAGAATAATATTTATTACCATAAATAGAATCTATCCATACATAGTTATTATTATCTTCTTTTTGTAATTTAGCTAAAATAACCTTATCATTTATTTTTGGTGATGTAATTTTAACTACAAATAAATCTTTTAATGGTATATTTTCAAAACAACTATCCATTTAAATTACCTCCTTTAAAATCATTTCTATTATATATTATCTTAAAAATAAAGTCTATAAAAAAAGAAGCTATTTAACATTTAAAATGCCATAGCTTCCATCTTTTCTTGTATATAATACTGATACACATTCCTCA
>CANRDL010000021.1 GCA_947629405.1 uncultured Bacilli bacterium | reverse complement strand
AGTAATAATATTATACTAGTAAATAAATGATTTGCAACTTCATCCATTTACTAATCAGTATTATACGTGATATAATAGTTCTTGGTGATGTATTATGTTACAAATAAAAAACTTAACTGTAAAAGTTTCAAATAAAACTATTTTAAAAGATTTTAATCTTACTATTAAAGATGGTGAAATTCATGCTTTACTAGGTGAAAATGGTTCTGGTAAATCTACAATATGTTCCGCAATTTTAAATCATCCTGATTACCAAAAAACATCTGGAAAAATACTATTTGATAATAAAGATATAACCAATTTATCAACTGATAAAATTTCTTTAATGGGAATATATTTGCTTGCCCAAAATCCTTTAGCAATTGAAGGAGTAAATAACATCGAACTTTTAAGAAGTGCTTTATCTTCAAAGGGTGAAAAAATAAATATCTTTACTCTTAATAAAGAAATTAATAGCGTTCTAAAAGAAATTAAATTAGATTCTAACTTTGTATCAAGAGATGTCAATGTTGGAGCATCTGGGGGCGAAAGAAAAAAAACTGAAATGTTACATCTTTTTATGCTTAAACCTAAATTTATAATATTAGATGAAATTGATTCTGGCCTAGATATCGATAGTTTAAAAATTGTAATTTCTTCATTAAAAAAATATATTAAAAAATACAATCCTTCTATTTTAATTATTACTCATCAAATGAAACTTTTAAATGCTTTAAATCCTGATTATGTCCATGTAATAAAGGATCAAAACATTAAAATGTCTGGAGATTTAGAAATCGCTAAAAAAATTGAAAAAACAGGATTTAATGAGACATTTAAAGTAAGCGAGAATGATTAAAAGTGAATAAAATAGTAATAGATAAAGATAATTTATTATCTTTAGAAAATGAAGAAATTATTATTGAATGTATTAGTAATGATATTTTAATTAATATAAAAGGAAATGTTGTAATAAATGAAATAATTACTACTGATAAAAAAATCAAGATGAATATAAAAATGCATCCCAATAGTTCTTTAGTATATAATCGATATGTTCATAAAACAGGGGGAAGTTTTAATTTAGATATAGAATCAACTAATAATACAAATTTGGAATTTAATAATTCTCTATATCTAGATACTAATTATGATATAAGTATTAATAATAATATTAATGGCAATAATAACAACAATTTAATAGATATTAAATCATTTAATATTTTCGAAGGAAAAATTAAAGCGCAAGGTTATTTAAATATTTTAAAAAATACTAAATTAAATAATTTGGTTGAAAATTTTAAAATAATAACGAATAATTTACAGGAAAATATAATAATTCCGGCCTTAGTTGTCGATAGTGATGATGTAATAGCCAATCATTATACGACAATTTCACCAATAGATACTGATGAACTATTTTATTTATCCTTAAAAGGTATTGATAAAAATACAGCTCAAAAATTACTTAGAAATTCAATAATACTTAAAAATTTTAATAATAAATTCATGATTGAAAGTATAAAAAAATTATTAGAAAAAGAATAGAGGTGATAAATTATGCTTGATGTTAGAAAAGATTTTCCCATGCTTAAACAAGATATAATTTATTTTGATAATGCTGCTACTACTTTTAAACCCCAGTGTGTTATTGATGCTATGAGTGATTACTATGAAAATTATTCAGCCAATGCTCACAGGGGAGATTATGATATTTCTTATAAAGTAGATTTAGCAGTCGAAAATACTCGCGAAAAAGTAAAAAAATTAATTAATGCTCGCTTTAATGAAGAAATAATTTTTACTCCGGGAGCTACTAGTGGCTTAAATGATGTTGTAAACGGTTTTTTTGCTAATTTACTTGATGTAAATGATGAAGTATTAATAACACAAAGTGAACATGCATCTAATGTATTACCTTGGTTTAGATTAGCGGCACTTAATAAATGTCAAGTTAGAAATATTGACCTTAATGCTAATTATAAAGTTACGATTGAAAATGTTTTAAAAGCTATTACGCCAAATACTAAAGTCATCTCTCTTGCTCATATTACTAATGTTATTGGCGATATTAGACCAATTAAAGAAATATGTAAAATTGCCCATGAGCGAAATATATTTGTTGTAGTAGATGCATCTCAAAGTATTCCACATATGAAAGTGGATGTTCAAGATTTAGATTGTGATTTTTTAGTTTTTGCTGTTCATAAGATGTGTGGTCCAACTGGTCTGGGAATTTTATATGGTAAAAAAGAATTACTAGAATCTTTAGATCCAATTAATTTAGGGGGCGGAATGAATGAATCATTCGATAGTCCAAATGAAATAAAATTAAAGTCACTTCCCTTAAGATTAGAAGCAGGTACCCAAAACATTGCTGCTATTATTGGGCTTTCAGCCGCTATAGATTATCTTTTAAATATTGGTTTTGATAACATATATAAAAAAGAAAAAGAATTAAAAGATTATTTAATTTCCAAACTTTCCCATTTAAGTCATATAGATATTATAAATTACAATAGTGAAAGTGGAATTGTTACATTTAATGTCAAAGGAGTATTTTCTCAAGATGTAGCTTACTATTTGAATAAATATAATATTTGTGTAAGAGCGGGTAACCACTGTGCAAAAATCTTAAAACAAGCAATTGGTGATACTAATACTGTAAGAGTTAGTTTATATTTTTATAATACTAAAAAAGAAATTGATGATTTAGTTGAACTACTATCTGATTTAGATAAAATTCGAAAAGAGATGATATAATAATGAATACCGAATTAAATAGAGAAATAATTTTAGAAAATGCCACGCATCCTGAAAATAGAGAGACAGTTGATAATCCCCAATATATTAAAGTTAACTCTAATAATGAATCTTGTATTGATAATATTGATTTATATATAAAATTTGATAATGATAAAATTACTTCTTTGAAATTTGATGGGGAAGCCTGTGCTATATCTACTGCTTCTACTTCGATAATGACCAAACTACTAATTAATAAAACAATTGATGAAGTTCTAGATTTATGTGATAAATTTAAAGACTTAATTAATCATGAAGAAAATGACTTTGAAAATTTAGGAGAAGCAGTTTGTTTTAGTGAAATATATAAACAACAAAATAGAAGACACTGTGCTTTACTACCATGGATAGGAATTAAAAAAGCAATTGAAGAGTATCAAAATAGGAAATCTTGACAAATATAGCTAATTTTTTTATAATATACTTTGTAAGAAGGGTGATATATAATGTATAGTGATCGTATTTATTTAACGCCTCAAGATATTTTAGAAAAAGATTTTAAATTTGATGCAAGAGGATATCGACCTCAAGAAGTAGATAAATTTTTAGATTTAGTAATTCGTGACTATACGGAATATAATACCATTATTAAATTACAAGAAAAAAATATTAAAGAATTAAGAGAAGATAATATGAAATTACAAAGTGAAGTAAGAAAATTAAGAGAAATCTTAGAGACTAATGAATCTTCTTCAAATTCTGTTAATAATGTCGACCTTCTTAAAAGATTAAGTCAATTAGAAAAAATTGTTTATGGTAGAAATGAATAATATCTTGGCAAATGCTGCTTAATATTATTGAGTAGAGGAAAGTCCATGCTCGCACTATCTGAAATGATAGTAGTGTTTGTGTACTAGGAAAAAATAACTAGTAGTATACTTTTGTATAACGGCTTTGAAATAACCTTAAAAGGTTAGAGTAAATATAAAAGTGCCAAAGTGACGAATAACCTGGAAACGGGGGAAGTGGAACGTGGTAAACCCCACAAGCGAGAAACCCAAATTTGGTAGGGGAGTCTTCAAATCGGAATAACAACGATGAGAAGAACTAACAATAGTTAGTAGATAAATATTTGCCACCATTAATGGTACAGAACATGGCTTATAAGATATTATTTTTTTTAACCAAAAAAAGGAGTGAATAAATTGAACGAGATTGGTGACACGCTGAGATTAGAGCGTGAAAAAATCGGGGTCAGTTTGGAAGAAGTATCAAAAGATTTAAACATAAAAGAGTTAATTTTAAAAAATATTGAGGATGGAAAAATTGGGTGTTTTAAAGATGTATTTGTTTTAAAAGAATACATTAAAAATTATGCCAAATATTTAGGAATTCCTCAAGATAGTATTATAAATGAATTTAATGAATATTTATTTGAATATACATCAAGAATTCCTGTTGATGATATAGAAAAGGCAATTGTTGAAAAAGAAAAAAAAGAAAATATTGAAAATAATATTTCTTCACCATATACTAGAAAAAGCAAAGTATTTAATAAAAAAGTTATTATATTTACTGTAATTTGTTCTATAATTTTATTGTTAGTGTTTATCTGGTCAGTAAGACAAATAATAGTAAATAATAGTAATGTTGCTAGTCGAGTAACATATATAGAAGGAGAAAATAAATGAATTTACCAAATAAAATAACTACAGGTAGAATAATACTTTCCATTTTACTTTTAATTTTTTTAATATTCCCATTTGATCAAGTAGGGTTAAATTTTCCTATTTACTTAATTCATGGAACTGTAAAAATAAGTTTAAAATATATAATTGCCGGAATTGTATTTATAGTTGCTGCTTTAACTGATTTTATTGATGGCAAATTAGCCCGTAGTAAAAATTTAGTTACGGATTATGGTAAAGTAATGGATGCGATTGCTGATAAAGTATTAGTTAATGGTATTTTAATTGTTCTTGCTTATAGTGGATTTATTTCTGTAATTATACCCGTTGTAATTATTACTAGGGATACGATTGTTGATTCAATAAAAATGGTTGCTGGTAGAAATGGTAAAGTAGTAGCAGCATCTTTTACAGGTAAAGCGAAAACTATGACAATGATGATTGGTATTACATTAATTCTATTTAATAATTTACCATTTGAACTTATTGGATTTAGATTAGCTGATATTTTACTTATTATAGCAACTATTTTATCTGTTATATCTGGTTGTCAATATTTTCTTGTAAATAAAGAATTTATTTTAAAAGATAAATAATGAATATTAGTAAGTAATTTTGTTCTAAAATATATTTTTGGCTTATAGATAATTTAAATTTAGTAATTTATATAATGCCAAACAAATGTTTGAAAAAGTGTTGACAAACACTTTTTTTTTAGATACAATTAAATTATGATAAAAGCAAAAGGAGAATATAAAATGAAAACAGGAAAAGATATAAAAGATAAAGATAAGGCTTTAGCACAAGTTTTATCTGATATTGAAAAACAATTTGGAAAAGGAGCAATAATGAAACTTGGAGGAAATGAACATATGAATGTTGAAACGACTTCCAGTGGTTCATTATCATTAGATATTGCTTTAGGTGTTGGAGGATATCCTAAAGGAAGAATAATTGAAATATATGGCCCAGAATCATCAGGAAAAACAACATTTGCTCTTCATGCTATTGCTGAAGTTCAAAAACTTGGAGGAAGAGCAGCATTTATTGATGCTGAACATGCTCTTGATCCCGTTTATAGTAAAAATTTGGGAGTAAATATAGATGAACTTCTACTTTCTCAACCTGATACAGGAGAACAAGCATTAGAAATTTGTGAAGCCTTAGTTAGAAGTGAAGCGGTAAATATTATTGTAATTGATTCAGTAGCAGCATTAGTTCCCCAAGCAGAAATTGAAGGGGAAATGGGAGATTCTCATGTTGGATTACAAGCAAGACTTATGTCTCAAGCTTTAAGAAAATTATCTGGAACAATTAATAAAACTCAAACTACTTGTATTTTTATTAATCAATTGCGTGAAAAAGTAGGAGTATTATTTGGAAATCCGGAAACTACACCAGGTGGAAGAGCACTAAAATTTTATTCATCAGTTAGACTTGATATTAGACGTGGTGAACAAATAAAAATGGGAGATCAAGTAATTGGTAACCGAACAAATATAAAAGTAGTTAAAAATAAAGTTGCTCCACCATTTAAAACAGCTAGTGTAGATATAATGTATGGATCAGGTATTTCTAAAGAAGGAGAAATTGTTGATTTAGGTGCTAATGTTGATATTTTAGAGAAATCTGGTGCTTGGTATTCATATAAAGGTGAAAAAATTGGTCAAGGAAAAGAAAATGTTAAAGAATTTTTGCGTCAAAATCCTGATATAGAAAAAGAAATTGAAGATAAAATTAGAAATCATTTTGCTATCAATAATAAAGAAGATAATAAATAAATATTAGTACAAAGTAAATAATTATTATTTACTTTTTTAATGGAAAAATTTTTATTGCAAAAAAGTTAAAGTTTGCTATAATATTATAACTAGTTGCCAGAACACGAAAAGTGAGGTGATTTAATTGAATTTGGAATTAATTGAAAAAATTAATGATTTTTTAAATAAAAATATTGAAATATCAGATAAATATCAAACTAATTTAGCTTATTTTTCTTTAATATGCAGTAATATTTCTGAAGAATTTAATCAATTAAATCTAGAAGAAATGATTGAATTAATTAAAACAAATAATATATTAAATAATGTTTTAAAAGTTATTATTAATAAAAATATTTCTCAAGATAATCAAATCATTCTAGAAAAAATTACTGTAAAAAGAACTCCAGTTATGTTAATAGAGGCTTATTGTATAATTAATGATATTGAAATTATTGAAAAAGACGATTTTATTGTTAACTATTATAAAATATATTTAAATGATATAATATCATTTCCTATTTTAACAAGGGAAGAAGAAAAAGATTTGGCTATAAAAATGAATAATGGAGATATGGTGGCTCGTAAAAAACTTATTGAATCAAACCTTAGATATGTAATATCTATTGCTAAAAGTTTCAAAGACAAATATGCTGAAAAAGGCTTATCTTTTTTAGATTTAATTCAAGAAGGAAATAATGGTTTAATAAGGGCAGTAGATGAATTTGATATGACAAAAAATAATAGACTTACTACTTATGCCACATGGTGGATAATAAGATACATTGAAATGGCTATACAAAATAAAGCAAGAACTATTAAAGTTGCTAAACATATGGATGAAAAGATAAAAAAGGTAAATAAAATTAAAAATAATTTAATGATTAAATTAAAACGAAATCCAACTAATAAAGAAATAGCAGAAGAATTAGGATTATCGTTAGAAGAATTAATATTTATATTAAAATCTAATTTAGATGCCGGATCTTTAGATATAAAAAGTGGAGAATATTATTATAATTGTGTTATTGATTTTATTATTGATGAGGATGTCGTAAATCCAGAAGAATATGGAATAAATTCCATATTAAAAGAAAAAATTACCACTATTCTTGATAATTTACCAGAAAGGGAAAAAGAAATTTTAAAACTTAGATTTGGTTTTTATGATGGAATATGTTATACATGTGAAGAAATCGGTAATAGACTTAATGTATCAAAACAAACTATTAGCAGAACTGAAATTAAAGTTTTAAAAAACTTGCGCAAATCATCTTATTGCAAAAAATTAAAGAATTTTTTAATTGATTAGAAAACATAGCAATATAGCAATGGATATAATGAAAAAAATTATTACAAAAAAGCGAGGTGATTTAATTGAATTCAGAAGTAATCACAAAAATTAATAATTATTTAAATGAAATTAATATAACAAATGACTATAAAAATAACTTGGTTTATTTAATAAAAATATGTAATAAATTTAGAGATTTTTTTGAAAAAACAATTGACGATATTGATGATTTAATGACTTTAATAAAAGAAAATGAAAAATTAAATCATATCTTAAAAATAGTAGTTAATGAAAATATAGATAATATTAAAAAAAATAAAATTGAAAAAATAATTGATGACGAAATAGTAATATCATTAGTTTCGACATATTGTATGATTAACAATATAAATATAAATTTTGAAATTGATGAAAAGAAAATAATAGCTAGTAATGATCCTGTTAAAATATATTTAAAAGAAATAGGGCAATTCCCTTTATTAAGTCCAGAAGAAGAAATGAAATTAGCAGCCAAAGTAGCAAGCGGTGATCAAGAAGCGCGTAAAAAATTTATTAATAGTAATTTAAAATTAGTAGCATCAATAGCCAAAAGATATATAGGAAAAGGTTTAGAATTTTTAGATTTAATAGGTGAAGGTAATTTAGGATTAATGAAAGCAGTCGATAGATTTAATCCAAAAAAGGGATATAAATTTTCTACATATTCAACATGGTGGATAAGACATTTTATTTTAAAAGCATTACAAGATAAAGCAAGAACAATTAGAATACCAGTAGGTGTATCCGAAAAATATAAAAAAGTTAAAAATATTCATGAAGAATTAACGAAAGAATTAAAACGAGAACCTACAACTAAAGAAATTGCTGATAAAGTGCATATGACTGAAAAAGAATTAGTTACATTAATTTCTAATTTTAATCAAGAACCTGTCTCGTTAGAAAATCCAGTGGGAGATGGAGATACAATTTTAAAGGAATTAATAGAGGATACTGATAATCTGGAAGTAGATGAATATGTGTACAATACAATCGCAAAAGAAAATATTAAAGAAGAATTACCCAAAATATTATCATCCCAAGAAATTATTGTAATTTCAATGCGTTTGGGTTTAAAAGATAATATATGTTATACCTTAGAAGAAGTTGGAAAAAAATTATGTGTTACAAGAGAAAGGGCTCGCCAAATAGAAAAAAAAGCATTAAAAAAAATACATAATCATTACAACATAAAAGAAGAAAACTATAATTTAAAGGATACATGGGAAGAAAAATATGCACTTGCCAAAAAATATTATGAAGAGCATGGCAATTTATTAATACCATATAATTACATAATTAATGGAGTTAATTTAGGTTATTGGGTAGTGAAACAAAGAAAAGATTATAAAAAGAAAAAATTAATTCAAGAAAGAATAGATTTATTAGATGAAATAAAAATGGTATGGAATTTAAAAGGGTATACAAAAGATTCAACTACCAACGATGCTATATGGGAAGAAAAGTATAAACTTGCCAAAGAGTATTATGAAGAGCATGGCAATTTATTAGTTCCCCAATGGTACAAAGTTAATGGAGTAAATTTAGGTCATTGGATAAGTAGCCAAAGAGAATTATATAAAGCAGGTTTATTAAGTAAAGAGCGAATAAAAAAATTAGAAGACATAGGTATGGTATGGTATGTTGAAAAAACAGAGTCATATAATGATACATGGGAAGAAAAGTATAAGCTTGCTAAAGAGTATTATGAGGAACATGGTAATTTATTAATTCCTGGAAATTATGTAGTAAATGGAGTTAAAATAGGTAGATGGATAAATACTCAACGACAAAAATACAGAGAAGGTACACTTATAAAAGAACGAATAAAAAAATTAGAAGATATAGCCATGATATGGAATTTAAATAAATACAATTTAGAAATTTCTATAAATGAAAATTTGAAAAATAATAATAGAGCAAAATTATTTACTTTAATAAATAGGTTAATTGAAAAATATGGAGATTTTATTATTTTGTCTTTTATATTATCTAATTATAATGTAGATAAAGCATATGCATCCGAGATAATTTTAAATATTAAGAAAAATCTTGCCAAAGAAGAATTGGATATATTTATATTATATTTAAATAACTATTCAGATCTTATAATAGCGCAATTTTATAATGTAAAAGAAACAGAAATTAAAAAAAATCGATTATTAATTATTAAATCATTAATGGTAATTTTTCAAAAGGAAAAGCAAAATGTAAAAATAAAACAATAAATTTTATTAAATTATAAAAATAATAGTTTTTCTCTTGACTCTAAAGTTAACTTTAATGTTATACTGATTATTGGAAAGGAGAAAAATTTATATCGGGAGGTAAAATGACATTTTATAAAATTGGAGTATTTTCTAAACTTGTTAACTTAAGTGTTTCAACTTTAAGATATTATGATAGTATTGGTTTATTAGTTCCTGAAATAAAAGATGAAATAACTGGTTATAGGTATTATTCTAATAATAATTTTGAAGAACTTAAATTAATAAAATTGCTTTTAAATGCAGGATTCTCTTTAGAAGAAATTATTTTATTTAAAAATAATGATCCTAATAATATTTTAGATAAAAAAATTTTAGATAAAGAAGCTGAAATAAAAGAAGTAAAAAAACAATATAAAATTTTAATGTCTATAAAAAAAGTAATTAATGAAAATACTTTAGAAAATGATAATAAATTACTCAAAACAGAAGATATAAATATTTTAAGAAAAAGATATGGACGGAAATGTATTTACAAATAATATGGAAAAAGCAGATATTGTATTAGAATTAAATAATGAAAATAGCGATTGTTTTAATTTTTATGATTATGTAAAAAACTTATATTCTGATAATAAAGATCAAGCTATTTCCTTACTTATGGAAATTAACAAATTATTATTATATGAAGAAAGAGAAATTGCTGATCCTTTTTGGCTTACTAATGCTACTGATTTACTTACTGGCATTGTTATTAATATGATTGTTAAAAATAATGATATTACTTTTGATAATATTTATAATATTGTTGTTGATAATAAGAAATTAAAAGCAATTTTTGATGATGAAGAAATTAGTTATAAAATGGTTGAAAATATTTTAAATTATTCTGATGATATATTTTTAAGTGTTGCTAGTCTTTTATCAACTAAACTTAAACCATTTATTGTTATTGAATCACTAAAACATCTTACCGAAAAGTCGACATTTATATATGATAAATTAAAATCTTCAGATTTGTCTATATATATTGCTAATTCTAATCCTCATATGGAAAAGCTTAAAAATATTATGGAAATAATTTTAAAAGATATTAAAGATAATAAATAAGAAAAAAGTTTTTAAAACTTTTTTCTTTTTGTTATAATATTTATGAGGTTTATTTGTATGAAAGAAAGAAAAATAAAAATAATTCAAATATTAAATAAAATGAATTATGGTGGAATTGAACAAGTAGTACTTAATTATTGTCAAAATATTAATAAAAATAAAATAATATTTGATTTTATATGCGAAGAAAATTCTACAAATATTCCATATGATTTAATTAAAAAATGGGGTGGAAAAGTTTATTTAGTGCCACCAATTTATAAATTTTTTAAATATAAAAAAGAGTTAACTAAAATTTTTATAAAAAATAAATATGATATTGCTCATAGCCATTTAAATACTTTAAGTGTATTTCCTTTAAAAATCGCTAAAAAATGTAATATAAAAATTCGTATTGCCCATGCCCACACAACTTCTTCTAAAAAATTAGTAATTAAAAATATTATAAATAAAATATTAAAAAAGTTTTCAACTAAGTATGCTAATGTATATTATGCATGCTCGAAGGCAGCAGGTGATTATTTATTTGGTTCTAATTATGAGATAATAAATAATGCTATTGATGTTAAAAAATTTAAATTTAATAAGCAAAAAAGATTAAAGATTAGGAAAAAATTAAAAATTAGTGATGATACTTTTGTAGTTGGCCATATCGGCAGATTTGCCAAACAGAAAAACCATGAGTTTGTCATTGAAACTTTTAATAATTTACTAAAAAAGAATAGTAATTGTGTCTTAATTTTAATAGGTGATGGCCCCAAATTAAGAAAGATTAAAAAACTTATAAAATTAAAAAAAATGGATAACAAAGTAATCTTTTTAAAGAATCAAAATAATATAAATGAATTTTATTCAGCTTTTGATATACTTTTACTTCCTTCATATTATGAAGGTTTTCCTCTTGTATTAGTTGAGGCGCAAGCTGCTTGTCTAAATGTAATTGCCTCACCATATATTACAACAGAGGCAAAATTATCCAATTTTATTTCATTTGAAAAACTAAATGTTAATTTGTGGATCCAAAAAATCATTTTAGAACAAAATAATTTTAATAAGCCAAGTAGTTTAATTAATAATTATTATGATATTAATAAAGAAGCTAAAAAATTAGAAAATAAATATTTAAATTTTTTTAAAAAAGATAAAATTTCTATAATTATTCCAGTTTATAATAAAGAAAAATATTTGAAAAAATGTTTAAAATCAATTTTAAATCAAACATATAAAAATTTAGAAATTATAATTATTGATGATAAGAGTACTGATAAATCTTTGGAAATAATAAATTCTTTTAAAAATACTGATAAAAGAATTAAAGTATATACCCATAAACATTCCAATATATCAAGTATTAGAAATTATGGTTTAAAAAAAGTTACCGGTTCATATGTTTTATTTATTGACAGTGATGATTATATTGAGAAAAATATGATAGAAATTTTATATGAAAATTTAAAAATTGCTCATGCCGATATATCTATTTGCAATTATAATAATAAAGATAGTGAAAAAAATTTTATTTTTGATTCTAATACAGCTTTAAATTTATTATTTAATAATAAACGAGGTATTGGATTTGGTTTATGGAATAAACTAATATCCAAAGACATTTTAACTAATCAGAAATTTAATAATTACAAAATTGGTGAAGATTTAGATTTTACGTATAGATTATTAAAAAAATCAAATTTAAAAATCACATATATTGATAAAACATTATATCATTATATTAAAAGAACTAATTCTATAACTAATATAATTTCTTTAAAAGATGCTAAAGATAAAATAAAAATTGTTTCTAAAATTTTTAAGAATAACAAAAATATTAACAACGATTTAATTGTTTATAAGATTAATGAGTATGTATCTTTATATAATGTTATGATTAGAACTAATACCTTCGATTATACATTAATTAAAAAAGCCAAGAAATTATATAAAGGTAATATTTTAAAAATAATTAATAGTAATTATCCAATTAATAAAAAATTGCAACTTATACTATTTAAATTAAATAAAAAAATTTATTTAAAATTATATAAAAAATATTTTGACATCAGTTATTATCTGTGATAATATAATGCTTAAGAAATGAGAGGAAGTAATTATGCTAAAAAATATTATAAAAAAATTAAAAAATGTATTATTTTGCGGAGATGATGATATTTTTGTAATTTCTCTTTTAAATAGGTCATTAATATTAGCTTAATTAAATTTTTAAAAAGCAGATAACATGTTTATCTGTTTTTTTTCATATATTTTTTTAGGTGATAAGGTTGAAAAAAATAATTATTTTCATATGTTTTTTAATAATACCTTTTAATGTCTTTGCTACATCAAGTTATATTGTTATGGATGGGGATTCTAAAAGAGTATTAGAAGGAAGTAATATAAATGAAAAAAAGTTAATTGCCTCAACTACTAAAATTATGACAGCGATTGTGGGAATAGAACATTCAAATATAAATAAAACAGTTAAAATAAACGATAAAATATTAAAAGCATATGGTTCTAATATTTATATTGAAGTAGGGGAAAAAATTAAAATAAAGGATTTACTATATGGTTTGATGCTTAGAAGTGGTAATGATGCGGCGATAGCTATTGCTAATAGTGTTTCTAAAAATGAAAAAACATTTGTAAAATTAATGAATGAAAAAGCGCATCAAATTGGTATGGAAAATACTATTTTTTATAATCCTCATGGACTGGAAGAACAAAATGGTGAAGGAAATATATCAACATCTTATGATATGGCTTTACTTATGCAGTATGCTATGCAAAATAAGACTTTCCAAAAAATTGCTTCAACTAAATATCATAATGTTAAAACTAATTTTAAATCATATACTTGGAAAAATAAAAACAAACTATTATTTAATTATGAATATACTACTGGTGGGAAAACCGGCTTTACCAAAAAAGCCCGTCGTACTTTGGTAACTTCCGCGCAAAAAGATAATAAAAAATTAATTATAGTTACTTTAAATTATTCTGATGATTTTAATTTTCATAAAAATTTATATGAAAAAAACTTTAATAACACTGAGCTTGTAAAAGTGTTAGATAAAAAGAAATTTAATATAAAATCAAAATACGCTAAAAAATATAAATTATATATTAAAAAAGATTATAAAATACTAATTTTTAAAGATGATAAAATTAAAACTAAAATTAAATTAAATAAAAATAAACATCCTAAAAATAATAGTGTTGTAGGGATGATAGATATTTTACTAAATGGTGAAAAAATTGAAAGTATAGAAATATTTGCTAAGAAAAAATAATATAATTTATTATGATAAACATTATATGGGCAATTTTAATTATTATTGGAATTATATATGGGGCTATTTCCGGAAATATTGCCTCAATTAATAATGAAATTTTTACATCAGGGAAAACTGCTTTAAATATGATTTTAGAAATTGTACCTGTTTTGGTAGTTTGGATGGGACTAATGAAAATTGCCGAAGATTCTAATTTGCTTACTAAAATTTCTAAAATTATTTCTAAACCATTAAGATTCCTTTTTCCTTCTATTCCAAAAGGACATAAATCTTTGGGATTAATTGCTAGTAATATTGCTATAAATATGTTAGGATTAGGCTCGGCCGCCACACCATTTGGGTTAAAAGCGATGGAGTCTCTTCAAGAATTAAACGAAAAAAAAGATACTGCAACAGATGCAATGATTACTTTTTTGGTAATAAATACCTCGGGAGTAACATTAATTCCAACCACTATTATATCTCTTAGAATTTTACACCATAGTCAAAATCCCTATATTATAATTCCATCGGCTATTTTAGCTACAACTTTTGCCACTATTAGTGGACTTATATTTGATTATTGTTATCGCAGGAGAAAAAAATGAAATTAATTTCGATAATTACATTACCAATAATTGTTTTATTTATTATTATTTATGGCAGTATTAAAAAAGTTGATATTTATGATTCATTTGTAAAGGGTGCCAAAGAAGGTTTAGTTACTTCATTTAATATATTCCCTTATATGATTTCTATGGTATTTGCTATAAATATATTTACTAAAAGTAATTTTTTAAATTTTATCTTTAAACCAATTGAACCAATTTTAAATAATATTAATTTATCATCATCAATTTTTCCGTTAATTTTTTTAAGACCAATATCGGGGAATGGTTCACTGGTAATTCTTAATAATATTCTTGCAATAAATCCCGATAATTTAACATCACTTTTGGCATCTACAATTCAAGGATCAACTGATACAACGATATACATTTTAACTTTATATTTTGGAAGTGTAGGTATAAAAAAAATAAGACATGCTTTAAAAGCTGGTTTATTTGCTGATTTAATGGGTGCTATTTTTGCTTTTTTTATTGTTTATATTCTTTTTTCTTGATAAAATGTAATCGGTGGTTTAAATGGATGAAAAATTACAAAAAAGAATTGCTAATCTTGGTTATTGTTCAAGAAGAAAAGCCGAAGAATTAATAAAAAATGGCAAAGTAAAAGTAAATGGTAAAGTAGTTGATAAAATTGGAACGCGTGTAACTTTAGAAGATAAAATAAATGTTGAAGGGAAAAATTTAATTGAAAAACCAAAATTATATTATTTACTTAATAAACCGCGCAAAGTAATTACTTCCATAAGTGATAATTTAGGAAGAACGACGGTAATCGATTTGATAAATTGTAAAGAGAGAATTTATCCGATTGGTAGACTAG
Organism: uncultured Bacilli bacterium; assembly: GCA_947629405.1. Lineage (GTDB taxonomy): Bacteria > Bacillota_I > Bacilli_A > RF39 > UBA660 > CANRDL01. Next base: position 503 of record CANRDL010000021.1, on the reverse strand, counting down.
ATTATGATACAACTGGCATTTTATTATTAACAAATGATGGAGATTTTGCCAATTTATTAATGCATCCTAAAAATAATATTGAAAAAACTTATTTAGCTAAATTAAATAAAATTTTTTCTATGGATGATTATTTTAATCTAAAAAAAGGAATAATTATCAATGGTAAGAAAGTTAATATTTCTAAAATTAAAATTCGAAAAAAAGATAAAGAAAAAAACACATCATTTGTAGAAATTACAATTCATGAAGGTAGAAATCATATAGTTAAAAATATTTTTAAAGAGATGGGATACGATGTATTAAAATTAAAAAGGGAAAAATATGGATTTTTAACACTTGGTAATTTAAAATCAGGTGAATATCGTAAATTGAAAAAATATGAAATTGAACGATTTTATAGAAAATAATTTTACTAAAGAACTATTCAAACGTGAATTTTTAAAATAAATTCAGTTTTTATAAAGAATTTAAAAAAATCGGACTTATTTCAGTAAAAATATGCA
>CANRDL010000020.1 GCA_947629405.1 uncultured Bacilli bacterium | reverse complement strand
TTACCTAATATAGGTTTTAAAGGAGAATCGTTTATGAAAACCGAAAAATTATTAAATCAAATTCAAAAATTAGAAAAAAGATTAAAATATCTAAATACTGATAGTAAAGAATATAAACTAATCACATATGAAATAGAAAAATTAAAATTAAAAATTAGGAGAAATGAATGTATTGATGAATTAAATAATACAGAGCCAAGAAATAAAGATATGTACAGTAGTGATGGATTTATTTTAGGATATAATCCCCCACTGCCCCGAAAAGGTAGTTCGGAAAAATACCGAAGAAATTTATTTAACTTAAAATCACCTATAATATGTGTATATGCTAAGCCAAATACTAAAAACAAAAAATAAAATATAATCTTGAATTATTAATATTATTTTGTTATAATTCGTTTGTGCAACAAATATATTGTAACCTGGTCAGAGTAGGAATACAGCAGCCATATCAATCCCTATTTGTGTGCACTTTTTTTAAGGAGTTAAATATGAACAGCAAATATTTTTATGAAGCTTATAAACAAGCTTTAAAAGCATCTAAAAAAAACGAGGTGCCCGTTGGCTCTGTTATAGTTCAAAATAAAAAAATAATAGCCAAAGGATATAATAAAAGAATAAAAAATAATATTGTAATATCTCATGCCGAAATTAATACTTTAATAAAAGCTCAAAAAAAATTAAAAGATTGGCGATTAGATGATTGTGATCTTTATGTTACATTAAAGCCTTGTAGCATGTGTGAAAAAATAATAAATCAATCGCGAATTAGAAATGTTTATTATTTAGTTGATAAAAAATTTGATAACAAAGAATATAATAAAACTAAATACAAACAAATGTTTGAAAGTGATAAAGATTTGGGATATAATTATAAAGAATTACTGTCTGACTTTTTTAAAAATATTAGATAGTATTCTTTATTTTTTTTTGATATAATTAAAAGGGAGGGTTATTATGAATTACAAAGTTCTTTACCGAAAATATAGACCAAATAACTTTGATAATATAGTTGGACAAGAATATATTGTTAAAACTTTAAAAAATTCTATAAAAAGTAACAAAATATCTCATGCCTATATATTTTCCGGCCCTCGTGGAACTGGTAAAACATCAACTGCCAAAGTTTTTGCTAAGACAATAAACTGTTTAAACTCGGTTGATGGTAATTCATGTGATAAATGTTCAAAATGTTTGGAATTTAATGATAATCCTGATGTTATAGAAATAGATGCCGCTTCCAACAATGGAGTTAATGAAATAAGAGAATTAAAAAACAGCATAACTGTTTTGCCAACTAATTCTAAATATAAAATTTATATTATTGATGAATTTCATATGATAACTACCGAAGCGTTTAATGCTTTATTAAAAACTTTAGAAGAACCACCTTCTCATGTTATATTTATTATGGCAACTACTGATATACAAAAAGTTCCTATTACTATTCTTTCACGCTGTCAGAGGTTTGATTTTAAGAAATTAACTGTAGATGATATCTTTTCTTATTTAAAAAAGGTTTCTAAACTAGAAAACATTAAAATCACAGATGAAGCTCTAAAAGAGATATCATATATTAGTGATGGTGGTATGAGAGATGCTCTCAGTGTATTAGATCAATTAAATAATGTTGAAAACAGAGAAATAACACTAAACGATGTAAATAATTTACTTGGAAATGTTTCAACTCAAACTATTAATAACTTAGCAAAAAGCTTAATTGATAATAATAAAAATGATATCTCTAATATTATTAAAGAATTAAATAATAAAGGAACAGATTATAAAGTATTTATTGAAAAATTAATACTAAAACTGAAAGATGAAGCTTTAAAATATAAATTTGATAATAATAATATTGAAATTTTTGATAAATTGAAAAATCTTATGTTTGAATTAGTTAATAAAATGGATAGTTTAAAAAATTTATCAAATCCATATATAGTAATAGAAATGATTTTATTATCATATGTAAATTTAAAACAAGAAAAAAATAATAAAAAAGAAGAAAAAAGCGAAAAAAAAGAAGAAAAACTAGAAAAAGCTGAAAAAAATAATAAAGAAATCTTAAAAAATGATTCAAAAATAGAAAAAAAAGAACTTAATTTGGGAAATAAAGTTGAAAAAAGTAATAAAATTATTTCCCGGGAAATAATTTTAAACCGTATTAATAACTGCTTTTGTAATGCAAATAGGCAAAAAAGAGATGAATTAATAAAATTATGGCATGATTTTATTAGTTATGTAGAAAAAAATAATAAAGAAATATTATCCATAATTATTGATTCTAATATAGTCGCTGCATCTAATGATTATGCAATTATAACCGTTGATGATGAAGTACAGAGTAATTTATTGAATCAAAAGATAATAAAAGTCGAAAAAGTATTTAAAAAATTTAGTAAACTTGAATATAAGTTTATAACTATAACTAATGAAGCATTTGCTAAAGAGAAAAAACAATATGCTACTAACATAAAAAATAATGTCAAATATGAACTAAAAGAAGATTTAATGGTTGAAAATAATATTAATAATAAAGAAAGCGACTTAGAAAAAACAGCAATTGATTTATTTTCAGAAGATATATTAGAAATTAGATAGGAAAGGTGATTAATTATGAATATGCAAAATTTAATGGCTCAAGCTCAAAAAATGCAAAAAGATATTATGAAAAAAAAGGAAGAATTAAATAATCAAGAATTTATTGGGAAGTCTCAATGGGTTGAAGTAACTTTTAATGGGGATAAAAAATTGTTAAAAGTTAATATAACTGCTGATGCTCAAATAGATGATAAAGAAATGTTAGAAGATATGATAAAAATAGCTATTGATGATGCCATGAAAAAAATAGATGATAAAACAGAAGAAGTTATGGGAGTTTACGGAAACTCTTTAAATGGATTATTTTAATGATTTATCCTGATCCTTTAGAAAAAACAATTGATTGTTTTCAACTTTTCCCAGGTGTAGGTGAAAAAACTGCGGAGAGGTTTGCATTATCAATAATGGAATTAGACGAGGAAAGAGTTAATGAATTTTCTGAAAACATAAAGGAGTGTAAAAAAAAATTACATCCATGTAAAATTTGTGGACATATAACTGATAAGGAAATATGTAATATTTGTTCTGATGAAGGACGAAATAAAAAAATTATTTGTGTTTTAGAAGATTCCAAAAGTGTCTTTAACTTTGAAAAAATTGGAAATTATTCGGGGACTTATCATGTTTTAAATGGCTTAATATCACCCATAGATAATATTGGACCGGATGATATTAATATCTCATCACTAATTAACAGGTGTAGAGATTTAAAAGAATGTGAATTAATAATTGCTTTAAAATCATCAATTGAAGGAGAAGCAACGACTTTATATTTAAAAAAAGTATTAGAAAATGAAAATGTAGAAATATCGAGACTATCATACGGAATAAGTATTGGAGCCGAAATTGATTATTTAGATGCTTTAACATTAGATAAAGCGTTACAAGATCGAAAAAAAATATCATAAAATAGTGGACAACCTCATAAAAATTAATGAGGGTGAAAAGATGAAATTAATTTTTAAAATATTAAAAAAATTATGTTTTGCATTTATATTTCTTTATGGAATAGATTTAATTTTTGAATCAATGAATATTGTAATACCTATAAATGTTTTTACACTATTTATTTCAACTATTTTAGGTTTACCAGGAATTGTCTCACTATTTGTAACATATTTGATTATTATATAAAAATATAACTAGGTGGTATTATGTTAGAAAAGTGGAGTGAAAATTTATTTAATAAATATTGTGAGAATAAACTTGCTCACGCTTTTTTGCTTGAAACTAATGATTTTGATCAATGTTTTTCGGAATTAAAAAAATTGATAATAAAAATTTGTGAAAAAAATAATCAATTTGAGGATGCTAATATCAAAGTTATGGTTGACAATAATAATTTACCTTCACTAATTATTATTAAACCTGATGGAAATAATATAAAGAAAGAACAAATTTTAAACTTAAAAGACAAATTTAAATATGAACCTATATATACTGAATATAATATTTATATTGTATTTAACGCCGAAAGATTAAATGGAAATTCGGCCAATACTATGTTAAAATTTATTGAAGAGCCATCTACAAAAATATTAGGTTTTTTAATAACAAATAACAAAGAGGCAGTTTTAAGTACAATAAGAAGTCGCTGCCAAATTATTAAAGTCAATTATGATAATTCAACAAGTAATTATGCAAAATACAAAAAAACAATTGATGAATATATAAAATTGCTAGAGTCTAAAGATAATAATGCTATAATATATTATAGAAATGTGTTGAAAGATTATTTAAAAAATAAATATGAAATTAAAGAAATATTAGAAGAAATTTTAGAACTATATAAAAAGGCTTATGAAGGTAGTATTGAAGATGACTTAAAATATTTATCAGAAATAAATTCTGATATTCTTATTAAAAAAATGAATATAACATATGATACTATACAAAAGTTACAATTTAATGTTAATATTGAATTATTATTAGATAAATTTGCAATAGAAATGGAGAAAGTGTAATGAATAATGTTTATGGTGTAATTTTTAAAGACAATGGTAAAGAATACTATTTCAATGGTCAAAAAATGGATTTAAATCCTAAAGATAATGTTATAGTAGAAACCGAAAAAGGATTACAATATGGCGAAATAACTCATTTAATTAATTCAAAAAAAATTGATAATTCAATTTCTTTAAAAAATATTATAAGAAAAGCTACTGAAAAAGATTATGAACAATATTTAAGTAATACAAAAGAAGCAAAACTTGCTTTAAAAAAAGCGACAAACATTTCTAAAAAATTAAATTTATCAATGACATTTATTAATTCAAGTTTCACTTTTGATAGAAATCAATTATTGCTAAATTTTTATGCTGATGAAAGAGTTGATTTTCGTGAATTAGCTAAAAAACTTGCTGCAATTTATAAAACTAGAATAGAATTAAGACAATTAGGGGCTAGAGATCGAGCAGCAAATTGTGATGGTGTAGGAGTATGTGGTCGACAACTTTGTTGTTCTTCATTCTTAAATCATATGGAATCAGTTTCTATGAATATGGCTAAAAATCAAAACTTATCATTAAATCCTAGTAAAATAAATGGTTGCTGTGGAAGATTATTATGTTGTTTAACATATGAAGATGATGAATATATAAGGTGTCAAAAAAATCTTCCGCATGTTGGGGAAACTATTGATACTGAATATGGTAAAGGAACTGTGAAAAGTGTTAATATTTTATTACAAAAATATAAAGTAGAAATAGATGGGCAAATTTTTGAAATTACCAAAAATGATAAAATGGAGAATCAAAAATGAAATTAATTGTTGGACTTGGAAATCCTGGTAAAGAATATGAGAATACTAGACATAATGTTGGATTTATGATTTTAGATAATATTTTAGGTGAAGTTAATTGGTCCAAAAAGTTTAATGGATTATATTATAAAACCTCTATAAATGGAGAAAATGTTTTATTTTTAAAACCCCAAACTTACATGAATAACTCTGGTGAATGTATTTCAAAATTTGTAAAATATTATAAAATTCAATTAGAGGATTTACTAGTAATTCATGATGATCTTGATATAGATTTTAAAAAAATTAAAATAAAATTTTCGAGTAGAAGTGGTGGGCATAATGGAATTAAATCAATTATTAATTATTTAGATTCAAATGATTTTGCCAGATTAAAAATAGGAATAAAAAATAAAAATATTAATAATATTATCGATTTTGTTTTAAGTAAGTTTAATAAAGAAGAAATGGAATTTTTAACCACAAATTATAATTTTTATAACCAAATTATAAATAGTTTTATTGTAAATGGGATAAAATATACAAAAAATCATTTAAATGATTTTAGGTGATAATATGGATTTTATTGATACATATTTTAATTTTGATAATAATTTAAATATTATAGGTTTAACAAAAGAGTTAAACTCTTTTTACATTGTTGAAAAACATAAAAAAAGTAAAACTAATTCATTAGTTGTAACATCAACTTTATATGAAGCCAATAATTATTATGAAAATATTAAGTCTCTTTATGATAATGTCTATTTATTTCCAATGGATGATTTTTTAAATTCCGTTGCCTTGGCTGTTTCTCCAGAACTAAAAGTAAAAAGACTAGAAACTTTAGATAAAATCATGGATTCAAATGATGCTATTGTAATAACTAATTTAATGGGCTTTTTAAAATTTTTACCATCTATTAATAACCAGAAAAACTATAAATTATCTATAAATCAAGAAATTTCTAAAAATGATTTAATTGATGCTTTAGAAAAGTTTGGATATAACAAAGAAACAATTGTAACATCAACAGGTGAATATGCTAGTCGCGGATTTATTGTAGATTTTTTTATGCCTTTTGAGGATTATCCTATTAGAGTAGAATTCTTTGGAAATGTTATTGAATCGATAAGATATTTTGATTCTAATACCCAAATATCTAAACAAGAATTAAAATCACTTACTTTGAAAACATATACAGAAACAACTTCCAAGGATACTAGTTCTTTAATAGAATATTTACAAAAACCATATATATATTTAGTTAACTATGATCAAATAATTGAAGCAAACAAACAGCTTGAAGAAGAAATAATAGAATATAAAGAAAAAGAAGATTATAATAAAGATTATAAATTTATGTATGAGTTAAATGAACTACCAATTATTGATGTAACATATTTATCTACCTTTGCTGATAATAAGTATTCTAAAGTTAAAAATATTAATTATCAAACTAAAGAAATAGATAACTTTTATGGTAAAATGGAAATTTTAAAAGAAAAAGTTGTCAGTTATATTAATAACGGAAAAACTGTTGTTTTTGCTATAAATAGCAAAATGCAAGAAAAAAGTTTAAAAGATATTTTTCCTAATATAGTTTTAACTAAAAAAGATAATATTATAAAAAATAAAATAAATTTAATTTATTTAAATGTTAATAAAGGATTTATATTTAATGATATTATTTTGATTTCCCAATATGATATAGAAAGTAATTTAATTAAAAAAACAAATTACCGAAATATTTATAAGATTGGTAGAAAAATTAAAGACTATGAAGAATTAAAAATTGGTGACTATATTGTTCACTATAATCATGGTATCGGAAGATATAATGGAATTAAAACTTTAAATAAAAATGGTTTTCAAAAAGATTATTTGCAACTTATTTATAAAAATAATGATAAAATTTATGTTCCTGTCGAAAAAATTGATACTATTTTTAAATATTCAGATGCTGATGGAAAAATTCCTAAGCTAAATTCACTGACATCAAGCTCTTGGCAAAAAACAAAACAAAGCTTAAATAAGAAAATAAAAGATATATCACAGGAACTAATAAAAATTTATGCTTTAAGAAAAGCAACTAAAAGTCCAGTATATATCGATTTTCCTGAAGAAAAACTTTTTGAAAAGGATTTTAAATATGAAGAAACTTTAGATCAAAAAAAAGCAATTGATGATGTGCTAAATGATTTAAAAAGTGGAAATCCAATGGATAGATTACTTTGTGGCGATGTTGGTTTTGGAAAAACTGAAGTTGCATTTAGAGGAATTTTTAAAACAATTTTAAATGGTTATCAAGTTGCCTATCTTTGTCCAACTACAATTTTATCTTCGCAACAATACAAACTTGCTTTATCCAGATTTTCTAAATATGGAATAAATGTTGCTTTGTTAAATAGATTTGTAACGGCTAAAAAACAAAAAGAAGTAATTGAAAAATTAAAAAGTGGAGAAATAGATTTAGTATTTGGTACTCATAGGTTATTAAGTGATGATATTAAATTTAAAAAAATAGGTTTATTAATTGTCGATGAAGAACAGCGATTTGGTGTAACACACAAAGAAAAAATCAAAAAATTAAAAGCAAATGTAAATATATTAACTTTAACAGCAACGCCAATACCGCGAACTTTAAAGATGGCAATTTCCGGCCTTAGAGATTTATCAATAATTGATACCCCACCAATTAATAGATATCCTATCCAAACTTATGTGCTAAAAGAAAATGATTTAATAGTAAAAGATGCAATATATAAAGAATTATCTAGAAATGGTCAAGTATATATTTTATATAACGATATTAAAAATATTGAAAGTAAAGTAAAACAAATAAAACAGCTTGTTCCCGAAGCTAGAATCAATTATGCCCATGGTCAAATGACAAAAATAGAGATAGAAAATATCATGCAAGATTTTATCGATTATAAATTTGATGTTCTTATTTGTACCACAATAATTGAAACGGGTATAGACATTCCTAATACTAATAGTTTAATAATTTATAATGCCGATCGTTTTGGTCTTTCTCAACTTTATCAAATTAGAGGAAGAGTAGGAAGAAGTGATAAAATTGCTTATGCCTATCTTTTATATAATAAAAATAAAGTTTTAAATGATATTGCGGTTAAAAGATTACAAGCTATAAAAGAATTTACGGAATTAGGAAGTGGATATAAAATTGCGATGCGCGATATAGCAATAAGAGGAGCTGGCGATATATTAGGAAGTCAGCAAGCGGGTTTTGTTGACAGTGTGGGATTAGAACTATATATTAAAATGGTTAATAATGAAATAAAACAATTACATGGTGAAAAAGTTGAAGAAATAGATCTTTCTGATAATACTATTTTAAATGTCAATACCCATATTAATGATAACTATGTTGATGATGAAAAATTAAAAATTGAAATACATAAAAAGATCAATGAAATTAATTCTTATGAAACTTTATTGAAAGTAAAAGAAGAAATAGAAGACAGGTTTGGGCATATTGATGAAGACTTAAAAATATATATGTATGAAGAATGGTTTGAAAAAATTGCCAATTCATTAAATATAACTAAAATAAATCAAACTAAAGAATTTATAGAAATAGAGTTACCTGAAGAAATAAGTAACACTATTGCTGGTGATAAATTACTTATAATTACTAATAATTTATCTAGAAACTTTGTTTTATCATATAAATTTAAAAGAATCTATATAAAACTATATTTAAGAAATTTAGATAAGCATTTTATTTATTATTTAATAGAATTATTTACAAAATTATTTCCCGGGAAATAAAAAAAACAAAAAATTAACGCTTTTATGTTAAATTTTTGTTTTTTTATTGTATTTTTTTCAAAAAAATGTAAATTTAAGTTAATTATTTATTTTTTAAATAATTTTCTTTACATTGATTAATCAATGTAATAGTTTCATCTAAATTATGAAAATCTTTTATTACTACTTTCATATCCTGTAAATTTTTATATGTACTAAAAAATTCTTTGATTTCTTTTTTTACATGAACAGGAATGTCATCTAAAGTTTTAATGTGATCATAACGAGGATCACTTGCACAAACAGAAATGACTTTTTGATCATATTCTCCTTTGTCTATCATATCGAGATATCCTAATACTCTTGCTTCAACAATGCATCCGGGAAATGTTTGAGAACTTGATAAAACTAAAATATCTAAGGCATCCCCATCATCAGCTAAAGTATTTTCAATATATCCATATTCAGCTGGATAAGTAACACTTGAGTATAAAACACGATCTAATTTTATTCTATTATGTTCTTTATCTATTTCATATTTATTCCTAGTCCCACATGGTATTTCAATTAAAGCTTCAACATTCATAAAAATCTCCTTTATATCAAATGATATCATTAAATAGTATAGGTTACACTGGTAAAAATTGTCAATAATAATATCGTTATTTTACATTATAATAACATTGTAAACATAATTTCTGTATAAGTTTAAATAAATCAAACAAAATATAATTAGATTGGAAGTGTTGTACTTGAAAGCAACTGGTGTTATTAGAAGAATTGATGAGCTTGGAAGAATAGTTATTCCTAAAGAAATTCGAAGAAATTTAAGAATAAGAGATGGAGAAAATATGGAAATATTTGTTGATAACTCTTCTATTATCTTAAAGAAAATTTCTAAAATGGAGGACTCTTTATCATATATTCAAAAAATTATGGAAATGTTAGAAAGTGTATCAAATGATAAAATAATTGTTACTGACCGTGATCATATTATTTCTACAACCAATATAAATGAAAACTTAAAAGATATGCCAATTTCTTCTAAAATTATCGAGTTTATTGATGATAGAAAAATTGTAAATTTTGATTACCCTAATCAATTGGCTATAACAAATGATTATAAAGTAAATTGTTATTATACAATTTATCCAATAATTTCGGGCAGTGATAGTATGGGAGTAATTATTGTTTTAAGTGATAACAAAATTGATACTGAAAAAAGTTTATTAATTAAATTTGTATCTTTGCTAATAAATACCCAATTAGATATATAAACAGATAACTCTGTTTTTTTTATTTAAAAAAATAAATAAGTTGCAGAAAATTATATTTATTAATATAATCAAAATGGAGTGATAAATATGTTTACTGATACTCACTGTCATTTATTAAGTGATGACTATAATAATATAAATGAAATAATAAATAATGCTCAAAAAAATAAGGTTAATAGGTTTATAAATAATGGTTGTGATAGAAAAGCTAATGAAGAAATACTAAACCTTATAAATAAATATAAGGAAATGTATGGAGCAATTGGTATCCATCCTACTGAAATTGATGATATAAATGATGATGATTTTGATTTTATAGAAAAAAATATTGATAAAGAAAAAGTAGTTGCAATTGGCGAAATTGGATTAGATTATCATTATGAAGGATTTAATAAAGAAAAACAACAAGAAATATTTAGAAAACAGCTACAAATTGCTCAAAATCATCATATTCCGGTTATAGTTCATTCTCGTGATGCTACAAAGGATACTATTGATATTTTAAAAGAATATACAGTTAGTGGTATAATTCATTCCTTTTCGGGAAGTTTGGAAACAGCAAAGATTTATATCAAAATGGGCTTTTTATTAGGAGTTAATGGAGTAGTAACTTTTAAAAATTGTAATTTAAAAGATGTACTAAAAAATATAGATTTAAAAAATATAGTATTAGAAACTGACTCACCATATCTTTCACCAGTTCCTTTTAGAGGTACAAAAAATGAGCCAAAAAATGTATATGTTATTGCTAAATTTTTAAGTGATTTATATAAAATTGACATTAATGATTTAGCTACTATTACTAATGATAACATTAAGCGAATTTTTGACATATAAGGTCCATTATGGTATAATACTCGGTGAAATAATTGAGGTGTGACAATGAAAAAGATAGTAAAATATACATTAAGAACAATTCAAATTTGTTTAATTATTTCACTACTTTTAGTTGTAGAAATTAAGTCTTCAACTAATTTAAGTAAGATTGAAAATTCTAATCTAAATAAATCACTTGATTTAAATGCCATGAAAATGATGTCAGAAAATATAATTCAAGCTGAAAATAATAATTTGGTAGTAGAACAGAGCAATAACGAAAATATTATTAATACTGTAAGTGGAAAACTTACTGGTTATGTTTATAATTGTCCTACTTGTTCTAAAAAATTGGCATGTGATTCATCAATAGATTTATCAAATGGAAATGTTTATTATAAAGATGCTGAGTTTGGGGATGTTAGAATTGTAGCTTCATCAGGAAAATATCCTTGTGGTACGATAGTTAGATTTAAAAAAGATTCAATTTCTAGTGAACCAGTAACAGCCATTGTTCTAGATCGTGGAGTTTCAGGAAATACTCTGGATTTATTAGTTGAAAGTGTGAATATTGCTAAATCAACTGTTGGTAGTAGCAATATAAGTTATAATATTTTAAGAAATGGATGGGCAAGTGTTTAAAAACACTTTTTTTGTACTATGGAAAAATTTAGATTTAAAAAAAAATATGGACAAAATTTTATAAATAACAATGAAATAATTGAAAAAATAATTAAAAATATTAATGTTACTCCTAATAATCTTATCATTGAAATTGGGCCAGGTGCAGGAATACTTACTAAACATTTAAAAAATTTACAAAAGCAACTAATTTGTTATGAAATTGATCAAGAAACTAAAGTATTTTTGGATAAAATAAAAGATGATAAAACCACTATTATTTATGAAGACTTTATAAAGGCCGATATTATTAGTGATATAAAAAAAACAAACTATGATAAAGTATCTTTCATTGCTAATATTCCTTATTATATAACTACGCCAATAATTAAAAAGATTATAAATTTAAATATTGATATTAATGAAATTATATTAATGGTTCAAAAAGAAGTAGCAGAAAGATTTACAGCAAAAGTAGGAACTAAACAATATAATTCATTAACAATTTTTTTAAATTATTATTTTGATATTGAAAAATTATTTGATGTTAATAAAAAATATTTTTACCCTATTCCTAAAGTAGATAGTGCAATAGTTAAATTTACTCCTAAAAAAAGAAAATTTAAATTAGAAAATGAAGAATTATTTTTTAAATTAATAAATGAAGCTTTTACTCAAAAGAGAAAAATATTAAAAAATAATATTAAAAGTTTTGATTATAATAAAATATTGCCAATATTAAAAAAACACAATTTTTCAGATAATATAAGAGCGGAAGAAATATCTATTGATATTTTTGTAGAAATTGCCAATAGTTTATGCAAATAAAAAAAACCACATCTTATTGTGTGGTTTTAGTCTTCAATATTATTTAAAATCATTTCTACAAAAAATTTATTAAATTTATGAAAAGATTCAGTATGTAGAACACCAGTTTCTGGGAATGCTTCTTCAAATGAAATAATAATTGAATCCAAGTGTTGATATTTTAAAGACTCTGCTAATTTAGAACATATTGTAGTTTTACCTGATCTTGGCACTCCGGCAATGATAATATGTTTTCTAACTTTATTCATAATACCTAAATCCAAAACCTTTCTAAAATTTTATAATTACCATTATTTAGTTAATTTCTTTATTAATTTAGCTTGAACTACTATTCTATCACCTGTATTATTCTTACAAGTAGATAAAGTTAATATTTTATCATTTGTGTTTACTGTAGTATTAATTGGAGCAACATTTCTTTTTTTCATTTCGTTAAGCCATTCTTGTTTTTGTCCAGTACTTGAAAAAGAAGTATTTATATAATAACTTTCACTTTTTATAGTATAAATAGAAAAAATTTGAAATAATAGATTTTCTTTTTTGGTAACTAACCAAATGGCATAATTATCTTTATTGCTTTGCCAATTTTTAGTTAATGCATTTTTTAATGATCCAAAAACTGTATTATCCACTCTTCCGTGACCATATATTACCGTATTATCATTTAAGTTTTCAGGATTATTACGATAATCCATAAAAACCCAGCCAGCACTATTTTTAGATTTATCAAAAGCGTGAGTTAAATAATAAGTATTATTATTTGTTTTAACTACGGGATAATTTATATTAGTATTTTTCATGTGAATAAAGGCTACAGTGTCTTTATTTTTTTGTAAAAGTTTATCAAAATCAACATCATAAAAAGGTAATTTTACATAATACCAGTAATCACTTTCTTTATCATCTGGCTGATTAACTAGTTCTCCTTCGTTATTATTTTTCTTTATTTTAGTATTATCATTGATTTTTTTATTTATATTTTTGATTTTTACATTATCTTTATGCCATTTATAAATTTGGATACTAGAAATTCCTATTATTGTTAAAAAGAAAATAATGAAAAGCCAGTATACCCAAGGACGAAGCTTTTTGCGCTTTTTCTTTAATTTTATTTTAACTATGTCTTTTTTATTTTTAGTTTGCTTTTTTATATAGCTTCACCTCTTTTCGTTTCCCCAATTATATCACATATAAAAGTAATCTTTCAATACGAATACAAAAGTTTTTTTAGGGAATACTAAGTATAGAGTTTTATTATATTTCAATTTATTTAAACTCTTAGAAAGGATTTGTAGTATGAGTAAGAGAAAAATAATATTTTTAACAATTATGATGCTTATAAGCATAATGTTTATACCTAATGCATTTGCTCAAGATTTAATTGGAAAAGTAACAGCAATAAATAATAAAGATGTAATAATAAATGGAGATGTTTCAAATGTTGTTGACGATAGTGATCCTAAAAATGTTTTAATTAAATATAATTTTTTAACATTAAAAATTATTAAAGAAGATTTAGGTGTAGGAAGAAAAGGAGAAGCAGCATGGTTAGGATTTAAAATAACAAAACCATCTGATGCAACTGACGAAGCAACCGTAACTAGAAGTAATGCTACTATTAAAATTGATAAAGAAGGTATCTATTATACAAAAATTACAGCAGACAATTTAAGAACAGCTTTACTTAATAATCAAGTAATTGAAAGAAAATATGAATTTGATTGGAATAATGATAAAATAATCGACCAAAATGTTACTTTTATAATTTCTCCAGAAAAAATTGTATTAAAAGAAAAAGATAGTAATAATGATGCCTTTAATGGTCCAATAGAAGCTGAAAAACTTAATCAAAATGTTGAAAATCCTAGAACTTCTGATAAGTGTTGGAGTTATGTAATATGTATAATTTTAAGTGCAATGGGTATATGCATTGTTAATCAAAAAATTAAAGAATAATTAATATGAAAACTTAAAGTTTTCATATTTTTTTATCGACCTTTTAAATAATATTTTATAAAGTCTATAACTTCATTCATATAATCACCATCAGATTTATTATAATATTTTAATGGTTTAAATCTACTATTTATGGCAAAACAATTGACTTTTTAAAATAAAAAGTTATAATAATGCTTGAAAATTGGAAATTATAGCAGTAAATAAAAAAATACCTAAAACTGACGATATAGAAGAAGAACCTTTAAATAACGTTATAACAATACCATCATATGGACCACTATGTTTGCTAATTTCGAGTATAGTAGCTAATGAAATTATAAATTATTATAAATTTAATGAAAATAATTTAATTGGAAAGACTTTAATGATAAATATTTTAACTTATGAGCACGAAATAATAAAATGGGATAAAAAAGAAGATTGTGGGGTGTGTGGTAATGATAGTAAGTAATATAAGCAAACAAATAGGAAACAAAAATGTATTACAAGATGTTTTTTTTACTCTTAATAACATTGACAAAGTAGGATTAGTAGGAGTAAATGGAGCAGGCAAATCTACTTTATTAAAGATTTTAGCTAAAGAGATAAATCCTGATAATGGGAAATTAAGGTTAAATGATGAAACTATTACCTATTTAAAACAAGAAATACCTTATATTTATAATGACTTGACTATTGTAGAATATATAAAACAAGAGTTAAAATTGGATAAGCTTGAAACAAAATTACACGAACTTGAAAACAATTTAACTGATGAAGTAATGGAAGAATATGGAGATGTTTTAAACCAATATTTAGCTTTAGACGGATATTTGTTTGAAGATAACTTAAATTCTATTTTATTAGGGCTTAATTTTAAAGGTAATATTAATAATAAGATTAAAACTTTATCCGGTGGTGAAAAAATAAAGATATTGCTTTCTGTAGTACTACTACAAAATGCCGATATTTTGTTACTAGATGAACCAACTAATAATTTAGATATAGAAGCTATAGAGTATCTTGAGAAAAAGCTAAAATCAGCAAATAAAAAAATGATGATTGTTTCTCACGATGAAGTATTTTTAAATAATATAGTAAATAAAATTTATGAATTAAAAAATGGCAAAATTAATGTATATAATATGTCTTATCAAGAATATTTAAAACAAAAAGAGTTAGAATATAAAGAATTAAAAGAAAGATACTTAAAAGCCCAAGAACAAAAAGATAAATTAAAATATCAAGTACAAAAAGCTAAAGAATGGGCAAATAAAGGGATAAATAAAAAAGCTCATAATGATAATGATAAACTGGCAAATAATTATGCCAAAGAAAAAACTGATACTTCCAATATTTCTAAATTGACAAAAGAGTTAGAAAGAATTGAAATTCCAGATTTTGAAGAAAAAAAACCAATAAATGTGTTTTTTAATCTTGATGAGGATAAAGGAAATAAAGATATAGAATTAAATCATTTAGTGTGTGGTTATGAAACATTTAAAACTTCTGAAATTAATTTGTTAATTCCTTATGGAATAAGAGTTAATATAATAGGTGGAAATGGAACAGGAAAAACGACCCTTATTAAGACTGTTATGAAAGAGATTTCCCCAATAAAAGGAAATGTTAATATCGGTAGTGGAGTAAGAATTGGTTATATTTCTCAAAATACTTTAACTAATAATTTAGATGAAAGTATTTATAGTTATTTAACTAAAGATATAGAAAATATAGATGTAGCAAAAATATTTACTTTATTAGATAAATTTAGTATAAATTATGATGATAAAGACAAATCTTATTTAACTTTATCTCCGGGGGAAAGAACTAGAGTAAATTTAGCAAAATTAGCGATAAATAACATTAATGTATTAATTTTGGATGAAGTAACAAATCATTTAGATAAAGAAGCGCTTGATTTAATATATGAACTTGTTAGTAATTATGCGGGAACAATTATAAGTATTTCACATAATCGTAAATTTAATGAATATTTAAATGCTGATATAGACTTAGATATAAAAACAGGAGAAATAATTCAAAGAAGATTGTTAAAAAAATAACTATTCAGTAATTGCAATAACAATTTCCGCAATTGGATTAGCAATTACTTATAAAAAATCACATAATTAAAGATAACTACTGATATTTCAGTAGTTTTATTATGCCGAACTTTGAACTGTAAAGTGCAAAAAATTTTTCCACAGAATATTGACAGGGGGGGGTCATATTATATAATATGACCAAGAAAGGAGATATAAAGTGAAAAAAATATTGTTTTTAATTGTTGCTGCTATTGTAGTTGTTGCAATGCCTAATGTTAAAGCTGATGAATCATGGCTTGGAAAAGTAGAGGCAAGTATTGGTAGTGATACATTATTAAAAGGAGAATTACCAGCTACTACTGAAAATACAACTTTAACTTATGATTCAGTGGAATTAAAATATGTTCCAGCTGAAGGAGATAAAAAACCAGGACCAATGGCTTGGGTAGGTATGAAAGTAACTGCACCTAAAGAAGTTACTAGTAGTAATTTATCTAATGTTAAATACTACAAAGTAGGAGATGAAACTAATGTAAAATCTTTTGAAGACTTAAAAGATGGTGGTGATGGGAGTAGTAATCCATATTATATTTACATTTATGTTTCTGTAACAAAAGAAAAATTAGAAGAAGCTTGTAAAAAAGGAATCGAAACATTAGAATTAGGTAAATGGGTATTTACTTGGGATGAAAATGGTACTCATAAACAAACATTTACTATAAATATTAATACAAAAACAGTTACATTAATTAATGAAAAAGAAGAAGATTTATTTACACCAGCTGATGCTGAAAAATTAATTAATGAATATAATGAATCTCAAAAACAAACATCTCAAGAAACTAAAACAGAAGAAACAAAAGATAATACAAAAAATCCAAATACTTCTGATGCAATTATCTATTCAGTAATTGCAATAACAATTTCTGCTATAGGATTAGCATTTACTTATAAAAAATTACATAATAATTAAAAAAATATTACTACTGATATTTCAGTAGTTTTATTATGTCAAAATTTTGATTGTCAAGAATAAAAAATTTTTCCACAAAATATTGACAGGGGGGGGTCATATTATATAATATGACCAAGAAAGGAGAAAAGACGAATGAAAAAAATATTAATGTTTACTGTAGTTGTTTTAACTGGTTTATTATTTATGCCATTAACACAAGCCCAAGATTTAATTGGAACAGTAAAAATAGCTGAAAATAAGGATTCAGTTCAAGAAGGAACGGTACCAAAACTTACTGGAGAAAATTCGGCTAATTTAACTATTACTTATGATGCAGCAAAGTTAAAAATTGTAGAACAAAAAACTGGAGAATTAGATAGAAAAACTGAGGCTGCATGGGTAGGATTTATAATTACAAAACCAGAAAGTGCAAATGGTACTAATAAAGTTAGAATAAATGGTAATGAATCTGATGCAGACCCACAAGGTGAATATTACTTCGCTATTACAAAAGAAAAACTAGATAAAGGTGAACCAATCAAGTATACTTGCGAATTTGATTGGAACTACTCTGAAACTTTTACTGCTGACCAAACAGTAACTATTATTATTGATCCATCAGTTGTTACATTAGTTGAAAAAGAAAGTGATAATGTTGTTTATAATGGTCCTGCTATAGCTGAAGCTCAAAAACAAGAAGAAAATAAAGAAAATACTGAAAATTCAAATGATAATACAAAAAATCCAAATACTTCTGATACTATTATTTATTCAGTAATTGCAATAACAATTTCTGCTATAGGATTAGCATTTACTTATAAAAAATTACATAATTAAAAAAATATTACTACTGACATTTCAGTAGTTTTATTATGTCAAAATTTGGATTGTCAAGAATAAAAAAATTTTCCACAAAAACTTGACAGGGGGGGGTAATATTACTATATAATACAGCTAAGAAAGGAGAAAAAAATGAAAAAAACAATATTATCTATCTTATTTGGAATATTTACTTTAGTATTAATGATTGGGAAAGTAAATGCTGCTACAACAACATTATCAAACATTGATGATAGCAATGAATATTTTGAAAAAATTGCCAATAATGGCACAGTTACTTTAAACCTAAAAAAAGATGCTAGTGCTTGTTTAGAAATTCAAAATGGAGAAAATGTTATTCTTAATTTGAATGGTCATAACTTAAATAATGTTTATAATGAATTATGTCCTACTATTAAAGTATTAAAAGGAGCTTCTTTAACAATAATAGGAAGTGATAGTAACATGATTTCTCACACTGCTGTTGCTACTGATAAATCTGTTACTTTTCCAGTTATTTTAAATGATGGAACATTAAATGTTCAAGGCGGTTATATATTAGTTGGTGATAAAGAAAATAGTCCATATGGAATTCAAAATAATTCGACTGGAAATTTAACTATTAGTGGTGGAAAGATTACAATTGGTTCTGCAGAAACTTTCGGTGTTTTTAATAAAGGAGGAAATGTTAAAATCACTGACGGCACATTTATTCAAGGAGCAGACGCTAATCAACCATTAGTATTTAATGCATCAGGAAATATTGAAGTTACTGATGGAACTTTCCGTGATACTAGTGGTAATCAAAATACTAAATCTATAGGTGATACTGCTAATGCTAAGACTACAATTAAAGGCGGAACATTTGAATATCAAAATGTTGAAGAAGGATCTGTTACAAAACAAGATATTAAGGAATATTTACCTTCAGGATACGAAATAGACGATAGAGGTAATGTAATAAAGCCTGCAAATGAAAATGAACCAACTACATCTGAAGAAAATTCTCAAAATGTTGAAGAAAATAATAATGTTAAAAATCCAAATACTTCTGATGTAATTATCTATTCATTGATTGCAATAACAATTTCAGCAATTGGATTAGCATTTGCTTATAAAAAACTACATAATTAAAAATAACTACTGATATTTCAGTAGTTTTATTATGTCAAAATTTGAATTGTAAAGAATAAAAAATTTTTCCACAAAAGCTTGACAGGGGGGGGTCATATTATATAATACAACCAAGAAAGGAGAAAAACATAATGAAAAAAATATTAAGTATTGCATTATTAATTGCTTGTGTTTTGGGATTTGGTAATATCGCAAATGTTTCAGCAACTACATTAGATCAATTGCAAAATGATAGTATTAAAAAAGAAGGAAGTAATGGGAATTACACTCTAACTTTAATTAATTCTACTTCAGAAAATTTAGAAATACAAAGCGGAGAAAAAGTAATTCTTAATTTAGCAGGTCACACATTAAATAATACTACTACAAGTGGACAATTTACTGTAGATTATCCAACAATCAAAATTGCTCAAGGTGGAACCTTAACTATTAAAGGTGATGGAACTATAATAAGAACTAATAAATATGATGGAAGTGAACTTAAACAAGCAATAATTGATAATTATGGTACATTAAATTTAGAAAGTGGATTTATTTCACCACAAGGTGCTGCTAATTATGGAATATATAATCATACAGGCAGTACATTAAATATGACAGGCGGAAGAGTTTCTACAATGAATGACAAAACTTATGGCTTATGGAATGAAGGTACAGCAAATATTAGTGGTGGTAGATTTGACCAAAATAATTATCCAGGTAATAGTGATTATGCTGCTCAACCTGCCGTTGTAAATTCACCAAGTGGTAATTTAAATATTTCTGGTGGAGAATTTATAAATTTAACTGGTCACGAAATTCCAACAGTTGCACCAATTAGTGGATCTGAAACAACTATAACAGGTGGAAAATTTGAATATCAAGATTTAGAAAAAAATACAGTTAGTAGTCAAGATATTAGTCAATATTTACCAGCTGGATATACAATGGATAAATATGGTAATGTAATAAAACCTGCAAGTGAAAATGAACCAACTACATCTGAAGAAAATTCTCAAAATGTTGAAGAAAATAATAATGTTAAAAATCCAAATACTTCTGATACTATAATTTATTCAGTAATAGCAATAACAATTTCCGCTATAGGATTAGCATTTACTTATAAAAAATTACATAATAATTAAAAAAATATTACTACTGACATTTCAGTAGTTTTATTATGTCAAAATTTTGATTGTCAAGAATAAAAAATTTTTCCACAAAAGCTTGACAGGGGGGGTAATATTACTATATAATACAGCTAAGAAAGGAGAAAAACATAATGAAAAAAATATTAAGTTTAGTACTAATGAGTATTTGTATGTTTGGGTTTGGTAAAGGAGTAAATGCAATCGATTTAGATTCTTTGCCTAATGAAAATATATCTAAAGAACAAAGCGGTAATATTTATAATTTAAAATTGCAACAAACCGCTAATGAAAATTTAAGAATAAGAAGTGGGGAAAATGTTGTTTTAGATTTAAATGGAAAAACCTTAAGTAATGATGCTAAAGAAAATGCTCCAACAATATGGATAGAAAAAGGAGCGACTTTAACTATTAAAGGATCTGGATATATTCAGAGACCAGCTCCATGTACAGCTGAAGGGAGTACAGGTACTCAAGCAGTTATTAATAACTGGGGAACATTAAATTTAGAAAGTGGTTATATATTACCAACTTCAGCAAGTATTATTGGTATTAATAATTTTGCCGATGCAACTGTAAATATTTCAGGTGGAATGATCGGAACAACTGAAGAAAATACATATGGTTTGTGGAATAATGGTAAAGTTAATATAACTGGCGGACAATTTAATCAAGGTTTAAATGCAAATCAACCAATTGTTGTAAATGGCTCAACAGGAAATTTGAATATTACGGGTGGTAATTTTATTAATACTACAGGAAATAATGTACCTTCATTAGCGCCAGTTGGTGGATCTAAAACAACTATAACAGGTGGGAAATTTGAATATCAAGATTTAGAAAAAAATACTGTTAGTAGTCAAGATATTAGCCAATATTTACCAACTGGATATACAATGGATAAATATGGTAATGTAATAAAACCTGCAAGTGAAAATGAACCAACTACATCTGAAGAAAATTCTCAAAATGTTGAAAAAAATAATAATGTTAAAAATCCAAATACAAGTGATAGTATTTATAACTTGATAAGTATAATAGCTGTTAGTATTATTGGATTAAGTTATATAATTAAAAAGAAAATGTTTAATTAATAAAAAAATTTCAATTGATAAATTCAATTGAGATTTTTTTTATGTAGAAATTCCAAACTTATGTCGAAAAAATCGTTAAGTTTTAAGAAAAGTGCACTATATTAAAAGGGGAGTAGTGTATTTTGGTAAATGCACGTAATTTAAAGGAA
>CANRDL010000019.1 GCA_947629405.1 uncultured Bacilli bacterium | reverse complement strand
AAGGAAATTATATAATAGACCCCCCCCCTGTCAAGTTTTTGTTGATAAGTTTTTATTTAAAAAAATCTTAACATAAGTTAAGATTTAAATTTTATAAAATTTAATTTTGTTCAATTTCAGCTACATACTCTAATAGTTTAATAAACATCTTTATAAATGATTTGTCCAATCCTCGAACTTTTAGTTTACGAATTTTAATTCTTTTTTTACGAATGTCTTCTTCGCTAAACATAATATCAGCAATCATAGATTTTAATTCTGTTTTTATTTTAGCATCATTAATGATAGATTCAATATCTTCATTTATTAATCTTGCCGAATTTATTTCAATGCTATTTCCAGAACATTCTATTGTTAATTGTCTTGTTGTAGGTACTTTTTCAATTTCCACAATAAAATCAGTATCATCTACATAAGAATTTACATTATCAATTCTTTCTTCTCCAATAAATACTTGTATATTATTAACATGTCCTGTATTTCTAAATTTAATTTTATAGTTTCTTTCATTGGGGATTATTCCACTTTTACCATCTACTGGTCTTAAAGTTAAAGAAAATTTATCTTCTTCATATTTATATTCTATAGAAGTTATTATATAGTAGCCATTCTTATAAAGTGATGAAATGCCATCATCTTCATACAAATTATAGCTGTTACTTTTTCCTGGAAAAACATGAATTTCCATATTTTCTGGGGATGTAGTTAAATTACGATTTTTTTCTAATATTGTCATTGGTATAATAGACCCACTTTTAGCAAATACAGGATAATCTTCATCTTTAAAAAATGTAACGTACCTTTTGCCACCCGGAAATTTTTTACCAGTTTTAAAATCATACCAAGTACCAGTAGGTAAGAAAATATGTTCTACACTTCTTTTCATGATTTCATCTTTTTGGGTAGTAATTGGACTTACAAAAAGTTCACTACCAAAGAAGTATTCATTTCTATATATTGGTTCATCATAAATTTTTGGATAAGTATAGTAAAGAGGCATAATTAAAGGACTGCCATTTTGATGATATTTATAAGCTTCTGAATAAAGATAAGGGATTAATTGATGTCGCAATTTACAATAATCCGCTACTATTTTTAAGGTTTTAACTTCCCATTTCCAAGGCTCTCTTTTATAATATCTTCCCTCGGATGAAGCAAATCTAAATATTGGACTAAAAGTACCTAACTGAACATAACGACGATACAATTCCTCATCTTCAGTTCCAAATTTATAGCCTCCGATATCATGACTCCACCATGATAAACCAATATTTGCAGCCGTAGAATTGTAATATGGTAAATTTTTTAAAGTATCCCAGCTAACAATAGTTTCACCAGAATAATGAGCGGGATAACGATGGGAAGAAACTAAACCATTTCGAGATAATATAAAGCCTCTTTTAGATTGACTTCGCATAGAATCCATAAAATGATAGTGATTTAATAATCGTAAATTATATGGTTTATTTTTATCAAAATAATCTATCCAATAAAAATCAATACCAATATCATCTAAAGGATTAATTAAATCTTTAAAATAAACATTAAGAAAATTTCGATCAAAGGCATTAAAAGGCACGATTGTATCTTTTTCTAAATTTAAATCGGATTTTAACTCTTGATAATGTTTTTCTGTAGGAAGGATTCCCTCACTAGGATTAATATTAAGTCCTACTCTAACTCCTCTTTCATGCAAATATTTTACAGTCTCTGCTGGATTAGGAATTAAAGTTTTATTAAAAGTAAATCCCGTCTTAACTAATTTTTTATTAACTAGCTTTTGATCATGCCAAAAAGAGCCAAGTAATAAAACGGAAATTGGTATTTCTTCTTTATTAAATTTATTAATTAATTTTATTATATCTTCATCACTATATTTTTCATTTTTAAACCACCATATACCAAGAGCATATCTAGGAATTAAAGCAGGACTTCCTGTTAAATGAAAATAATCTCTTAAACATAAACCAAAATCTCGACGATAAATAAATAAGTAAGTATCAATAATATTATTTTCTCTAACATTTAAAAAACCATCATCTTCAATGACAAAACTTTTGCTATCATCAATTGAGGCAAAGCCATCCATTGAATAAAGCCCTTTTTGTAAATTAATTTTCGTAGTATCATCTAAAGATACATTAGAACCTAAAAAATTTCTAACTTCAGGATGATTAAAGTACCAAACTTTTTCCGTGCCATTTAAAGTTACTCGCAAATTAGAATCAGGAGCAACTTTAGTTCCCGTAAAAGGTTTTTCTTTATGATATTGTAAAGTAAAATAAGATGTTAATACTTGTAAATAATTATTATCTTGATTAACTTCCATTTTAGGTGGATCAAAATATCTGTTAAGAGCAAATTCAGTAGGACGGTCTTCAAATACCCCTTTTTCATTATATTCAAAGCGGATTAATATCTCACTTAAAATAGTAATACGATACTTTTTCCCACTAAAAACAATGGAATCTGGTGATTTAGCATTAGTTGCATCAATTTTAAAATGCTCTGGTAACATATTTCCACCCTCTTTTATTCTATAAATAATATTATCATAAATATTAAAAAATATAAACAAATTATTAATTTATAAAATTAATACTATCGATAATATCTTGATATTTTTTATAATTTTCAAAATTATTTTTTACATTTTCTTTAATAAATTTTTCACTATCTTCTTTTGATTTTAATAATATTTTTCTATCTCTTTTTAATTCCGCGATTTTAAATATCATATCGCCACTTTGTCTTTCGCCAAAAATATCTCCTTCTCCTCGCAGTTCATAATCTTTATCAGCAATATAAAAACCATCATTACTTTCTGTCATTATTTTTAATCTTTCTTTTTCTTGATTAGAAATTAAATAACAATATGATTGAATATCTCCCCTTCCTACTCTTCCTCTAAGTTGGTGAAGGGTAGCAAGGCCAAATCTTTCTGCGTTAAATATAATCATTATGGTAGCATTAGGATTATCTATTCCAACTTCAATTACCGTAGTAGAAATAAGTATTTGAATTTTATTTTCTTGAAAATCATTCATTATGGCATCTTTTTCTTTAGCTTTTATCTTACTGTGTAATATTTCTATTCTAACTTTATTTTGAAAAGCTTTAGCAAATTTTTCTTTTAAATTTTTAACATCATTTAATTCATTATCTTCTTCAGTTTCAATAGCGGGAGCCACTACATATATTTGATTACCTTTTTTAATATTTTCATAAACAGCCATTAAGACATCTTTTATTTCTTTTTCATTTTTTAAATAGGTTTTAACTGGTAATCTATTTTTAGGTTTAGTTTTAATTATAGATATATCCATATCGCCATATAAAGTTAAAGCATAAGTTCGCGGTATTGGCGTTGCGGATAAATATAATACATCCGGTTTAAATCCTTTATTTTGCAAATTCTTGCGTTGATTTACTCCAAATCGATGTTGTTCATCAGTAATAACTAAACCTAAATTATTAAATTCAACATTATCACTAATAATAGAATGAGTTCCAATAATAATATCAATCTCTTTATTTTTTAGTCGATTTAAAATATTAGTTTTTTCTTTTTTAGTCATACTGCCAACTAATATTTCAACATTTATTTTATAATCTTTTAAAAGGGAAATAATACTATTAAAATGTTGAGTAGCAAGTACTTCAGTTGGAGCCATTAAAGCCCCTTGATATCCCGATAAAAAATTGGAATAAAGAGCAATTACTGATACAATAGTTTTTCCACTACCAACATCGCCAAGAAGTAAACGATTCATTCTTTTGTCATTTATAAAGTCACTTTGGATATCTTTAACAGAACTTAATTGATCTTTAGTAAGTTCAAAAGGAAGTTTATTTATAAAATCATTAATTTCTTTTTCAGTATCAATTCTTTTTAAAAAAGAAGTTTCTTTATTTTTAAGCATTTTAAGATAATTGATTTTAAAAGTAAAAATAAACAATTCTTCATATATTAATTTTAATTTGGCTTTTTTTATTTCCTCTAAATCATTAGGTTGATGAATTATTTTTAAAGCGCTTTTTTTAGTAATAAAATTATATTTTTTATTATAAATATCTGGTATATAATCAATAACATTATAATCATTTGCTAAAACATTATCTATAATATTTTTAAGAGTGTTATTTTTGATACCACTAATTAAATGATATTTAGCAATTATTTCTTTTTTTTCTAATTTACTTAATCTAATATCACTGGCAATAAATTGATTTTTTAATTTTACATATTTGCCAATTAGTAAAATATCTTTACCTATTTGAATATTATTTTTTAAAAATGCTCGATTAAATATCACAACATTTATAAAACTATTATTATATTCAACTTTAAATTTTAAACAATTAAAGTTTTTCTTTATATAACTTACTACTGGCGTAGTAATAACCTTAGCATTAATTATCGAAGTGTTATCTTCTAGCAAAGGGGTAATTTCTAAAATTTGATATTTATATGGGTAATATTCTAATAAATCTTCAACATTAAATATATTCATTTTATGAAGAATATCCAATCTTTTAGGCCCAATATTTTTAATATTTTCTAAATTTATTTTAATCACCTCAATTTTTTTTAATTTTTTTTAAAAAAAGTATTGACAAAATAATTCTTTTTGGTTAGTATAGGTCATACCAATTCACTTATTGGCGAATTGGTGCTAGTATCACACTAGCCAACCCCTTTTTATTCTTTTAAGAGACCGGGCCCAGGGGGACGGTCTCGTTTTTATTTGTTAGCAAGACGATTATAATAATCGTTTCTTTTTTTGGCTTCTAACATATTTTGTTGAAGTAATTCATCCGCTAATTTTTTATTCTTTATTTTTAAAGAATTATAACGAACTTCATTACTTAAGAATTTATCATATAATTCATAGTTAGGTTCTTTAGAATCTATTTCTAGTAAATCTTTTTTAGGATTATATCTTTTAAGTTGAATATATCCACATTCTAATGCTAGTTTTTCTTCTTCTAAGGAATTTTGTAGTCCACCCTTAATTCCCATTTCCACACAAGGACAATAAGCAATAATTATTGATGGTCCATCATGTTCAATCGCTTCTTTAAAGGCCTTTATTGTTTGTAAGTAATTACCTTTTAAAGAAACACAAGCCACATAGACATTCTCATAACACATGGCAATTTTAAATAAATCTTTCTTAGGGGTTTTCTTACCTAAATTAGTAAATTCACAAACTTGACCATAGTGACTAGCTTTACTTGATTGCCCACCAGTATTTGAATATACTTCAGTATCTAGAACTAGTAAATTAATATTTTCATTACTAGATAAGACATGGTCAATTCCACTAAAACCTATATCGTAAGCCCAACCATCACCACCAATACACCAAATACTTTCTGCTTCTAAAAAGTCTTTTAAATCATCTAATTCCTTTGGAAGATTATAATTTTTTAACTCTTGTTTTATTTTTTTAGTTATTTCGTAATTAGTCTGATTAGCAATCCAATTTTTAAATAATTCTTTTACTTCACTATTAACTTTATCCAAGTTATTTTCCATAATATTTTGAATTCTTTTACGGATGTTATTGCGGGAAATTTTCATTCCTAAACCAAATTCAGCATTATCTTCAAATAAGGATGTTGCCCACGATACAGAATAAGGTGTGCAAGGCATTGAAGCACCATAAATTGATGAGCAACCAGTTGCATTAGCAATAATAAGTTGATCTTGTAAAAGTTGAGTTAAAAGTTTGATATAAGCAGTCTCACCACAACCGGCACAGGCAGGGGCAAATTCAAATTTAGGTTTTAACAATTGACTACCTTTAATGGTATATTTATCATAAATTTGTTCATTTTCATAGTTATTAAATAAATCATCGGCCATATTACTTTCTTCATTTTGGCCAAATGACAAAGCATGCGTTGGGCAAGTTTTTATACAAAGACCACAATGGGTACAATCTTTTTGCGATACACTTATTATAAATTTTTTATTTTTATCGCCTAAAAGGTCTTTGCCACAATCAGCATATTTATCATTATTATCAACAATAAATGGTCTAATTACCGCATGAGGACAAACTAAAGAGCACTGCATACATTGAATACATTTTTCTTTATCCCAAACAGGATATTCAGTATATAAATCTCTTTTTTCTAATTTTGAAAGACCACCAATTACACTTCCACATTTTAAGCAATCGACATCACTTACCGTTAGTAAATCACCACATCTACTTTCAATTGCATCAAATATATTTTTTTTCTTATTAATTTTTTGGACATCTTTTACCGTGAATTCATTATTAACTTTTTTCAAGTTATTAATTGCTTGAGATACAGCCTTGATATTAGCATCAACAATGTGTTGGCCTTTATTTTTAAATTTATTTTGAATATTTTCATTTAAAATATTTTTAAAGTTAGCCACTTTTAAAACTTTCAAAATGCAAGCTTCCATAATCATACTTATTTTGCTTTCAAGATGATTTTCTTGGGCAATTAAGGAAGCATCAATTAAATAAACTTTAATATCTCTTTCTTTTAATATCTTTTTTACATCATTATCTAAGTAACCATCTAATTCTTTTAAATTCATGTGGGTATTAATTATTAAACTTCCATTTAATCCTAGTTCATTTATAATTTCGTATTTATTTAAATAAGAAATTTTACTTACTACTATTAAACTAGGATCAGTAACATAATAAGGGGCATTAATTTTTTCATCCGATATTCGTAAATGACTTAAAGTAACCCCTCCGGATTTTTTAGAATCATATTGAAAATATCCTTGAACAAATGAATTATTAATAGCACTTTCAACTTGTAATAAATCTTTAGAAGCACTGACCATTCCATCTGACCCATAACCATATATTTTAATTTCTGTCGTTCTTAAATTAGGCGAATAATTTTCTTTAGGTAAAGAAAGATTAGTTTTATCATCAACAATAGAAATAGTGAAATTATTTTTAGGATCTTTATCTAACATTGTAAAGACACTTTTTATATCAGCTGGTGTTGTATTTTTAGAAGAAAGTCCATATCTTCCCCCAACGACATTTATTTCTTTGGATACAGAAGATAAAATATCTAAATATAATGGTTCTCCAGCACTTCCCTGCTCTTTAGTTCTATCTAAAACAGCAATCTTTTTAACAGTTTTAGGAATCACATTATTTAAATATTTAGCACTAAAAGGACGATATAAGTGAACTTCCACTAAGCCAACTTTTTTACCTTCTTGACATAAATCTTTTACTACTTGTTTAATGGTAGAACAAACACTACCCATTGCAATTATAATATTAGTTGCTTCTTTATCCCCATAATAATTAAAAGGTTTAAAATCTTCATGGAAATATTGAGAAACTTTTTGCATATATGAAGAAACTGTGTCGGCTACTTTTTCATAATCTTCATTTTTTGCTTCAGATACTTGAAAATAAATATCATCATTTTCACATACTCCACTTTGAATGGCCTTAGATGTATTTAAACATCTTTTTTTATAATTATTTAAACTTTTATAATCAATCAAAGTTTTTAAATATGAATAATATTCTTCTTCATCTATTTCAATGGTATTAAGTTCATGAGAAGTTCTAAATCCATCAAAAAAATGTAAAAAAGGAAGGGATGATGATATAGCTGATAGGTGGGCTACTGCAGCCATAACTCCAGTTTGAAAAACACTTGATGATGCCAACATACAAAATCCAGTTTGACGAGTAGCATAGACATCTTGATGATCCCCAAAAATGGATAATGCATGAGTTGATAAACTACGAGCCGAAACATGCATTACTCCCGGAAGCATTTCCCCGGCTATTTTATACATTTCCGGAATCATTAAAAGAAGTCCCTGACTAGATGTAAAAGTAGTGGCTAAAGAACCCGTAAGTAAAGCACCATGCATTGTACCAGCAGCACCAGCTTCACTTTGCATTTCAATTATTTTTGCCGGAGAATTAAAATAATTTTC
This sequence comes from uncultured Bacilli bacterium, assembly GCA_947629405.1. Taxonomy (GTDB): domain Bacteria; phylum Bacillota_I; class Bacilli_A; order RF39; family UBA660; genus CANRDL01. The sequence continues at coordinate 14,772 of CANRDL010000019.1, read as the reverse complement.
CGTATTTAAACAAGCTAATTTGTCAGCCCATGATGCCATGGGAGAAGCAGGTGTTATAGGGTAAATTGAGCATATATTAGAAAAGCGATAAGCAACTTTAGCACAAAATTCATTTCCATCCATTATTTTTTTCATAAATCATCTTCCTTACAATAAAATTATAACAAAAAAAATTAAAAACACATAATTAAATGTGTTCTTCTTTTAAAATATTATATATTTCTTCAACAGTTTTTAAATCGCTCTTATCATATGTGATTTTACAACCATCATTTTTATACCTTGGTGTTAAATGTAAATGATAATGTAACACTTCTTGAGAATATTCATTATTTTGCGATAAAGTTAAACCATCACAATTAAGTTTTTCCTTTATTATAGGATATATTTTTTTTACCAGTAATTGAATATGACATAGAGTATCGTTATCAATATCTAATACATTAACATAATGTTTTTTAGGTACAATTAGCAAATGACCATTAGTTGCCGGATCTATATTTAAAAATACTTTCGCTATATCATCTTCATAAATTGTATAACTGGGCATCTTTCCTTCTACTATTTTACAAAATATACAGTTTTCCATATTAATTTCCTCTTTCTATTACATAACAAGTGTAACAAAATAATATTTATTTTTCAATATATTCCCTTATTTAAAAATATGGGAAAAAATATTATCAGCCACAAATATTATAAAAAGAAAAATAGATATTATTGTTGTCTGTTTATTAGAAAGTTTATTATAAAAATATTTTATAAAAGGTTCGATAATATATATTAAAAGTAAGCCACCAATGGCAAAGCCTATCGCACTTTTTAAACATACATACCCGCCAATATTTAAAAAATCTTTAGAGTAATTCCATAACCTTTTATGAAAAAATTTATCAATTATAAATCCGGATGTTCCTTCTAAAAAACCAGTTAATATAAAAGTTACTATAAAAATTAAAATTGGATGTTTTTTTAATTTACTACATGTTATAAGTATGAGAAGCGAACCCCACCCATATATAGGAAGCCAGGGACCATATAAAAATCCTCTTTTAACAAATTTTTCTTTAAATACCCAAAAGATAAATTCTTCATAAAAATAACTTAATATAGATATTACTATAAATACTATAAAGCCATATTTTATAAAATTAAAAATATTTTTTTTATTCATTTTAAAACACCATTATTAGTATGCCTAAATTAAAAAAATATATAAAAAAAAACATAAATTAATATGTTTTCTATTTTATTTCTATAACATTTTTATTTTTAGTTTCTTCTTTTTTAGGAATTACAATTTTTAACATTCCATTTTTAAATTCCGCATCAATATTTTCAGAATCTAAATCACCTAGATAAAAAGATCTTTCAAATTTGCCATAATTTCTTTCACGACGAATATAGTTTCTCTTTTCATCTTTGTCAACTTTTTCTTCTTTTTTTTGAGCTGATATAGAAATATAACCATTTTTTGTTTCGACTGTTATATCTTCTTTATTGAAGCCCGGAATGTCCATTTCAATATGATAATCGCCATTCTTTTCATAAATATCACATTTCATATTGTTACTTTTAGAAGTAAACATATCATCAAAAATGTCATCTAAATAAAATTTTCTTGGGATTAAATCCATATTATCCTTCCTTTCTTACATTATCGTTATATCACAATAATTAGCACTTGTCAAGTGTAACTGCTAATTGTTTATTAATGCATTACTATTATTAGCAAAAATAATAAATAGTATGCATAAATTATACTTTTATTTTCATTTTATTATTAATATCATCTAAAGGTATATCTAAAAAGGATGTTAGTTTTAAAAAATCAGCATAATCAATCTTATCAACTAATTTAAAATCTAATAGTTCGCGTAATTTTATATAATACTTTTGAATAGGTTTTTCATTCGCATTTAGTCTTTTTATTTCTAATAATTTTTTTAATTCAGCTAGTTTTTCGGTTTTTTTATTATAATCTTGATTGCTAATCAAATCTATTTCCTCAGATATTTGTTTAATTTTTTCTTCAATTAATTCTTTTGGATTTATTATTTTAGGCTCTAAAATTTCATTTATAAATAAGGCTTCTCTATTTAATAACATGTCAATAATTTTTACTAAATAAGGATAATTATATTCATCATATGAATAATGATATATCTCATCCTTAAACGAAGAATAAAAATCAGTTTTTTCATTATACCCGATAAGCTTTTCTTTATAATTTCTAATTTTTAAATAATCGTATTTATTTGGGGCATTTATACTTAATCCTTCATATTCTTTATGAATAATTATACTGCACTCATTAATTACCTGTATTTTTAAATTTTCAAGTTCCCTGCGATTAAAATCAATTTCATATTTTTCTAATGTATTTCCTTTTTTATTATAATAAAACATAGTTTTCCCTTTCATATGTTACATTAATATTATATGCGTATTATGTACACTTGTCAACATAAAATATATTTATTTAAAATTAAGTAAAAAAGGTTTGAATATAATAATTTGCTTAAACGAATAAAATTAAATAGGTGATATTCATGAATTGTAAAATTAATAAACCTTATCCAGAAATAAAAGTAGAAAATAAAAATATAATGTATGCTTCTTTATTATTAGAAGATTATACAGGCAGAGTAAGTGAATTAACTTCCATAACCCAATATGTATATCAAAGTTTTGATAAATTTGATATAAACCCCATATTTTCTTCTACTTTATCCCAAATTGCTATGGTAGAAATGAAACATCTTGAGCTTTTAGGAAAAACAATTAAATTATTAGGACTTAATCCCCAGTTTAAAATAATAAATAATTTTCCTGTTTCTTATTGGCAGAGCAAATATGTTAATTATTCCTCTGATTTAAAAGAAATGTTAAAAGACGATATTAAAATTGAAAAAGATGCTATTAAAAATTATCAAAAAGATATAGATATTATAAACGACAAATATATTAAAAACCTCTTATATCGTATCATTGAAGATGAAAAAAAACATATAGAATGTTTCTATATGCTACTAAATAAAGTAAATTAAATTTATTTTCGCAAATTACTAAATAATACTATTAATGGAAATATTTCTAATCTTCCAAAAAGCATTCCTATTGATAAGACTATTTTGGACAAAGCACTAAACGCTGAAAAATCAGGTATTTTAAAACAAAGACCAACATTTGCAAAAGTTGAAAAAACAGCATTAATAGTCGTTTCTAAATCAAATCCATTAAAACTAACTATTAACATTATTATAAGTATTAAGATAATATATAAGAATATAAATGTTGATGTATTATTAACAATAGTATCATCAACTTTTTTTCCATCAAAAGTTATTGTATGAACACTATTAGGATGAATTACTTTTAATATATCTCTTTTGATTTTTTTAACACAAATAATTAATCGAGATATTTTAAATCCGCCACAAGTACTTCCCGCACAGGCACTTACTAACATTAAAAATAGTAATAAAATTCGGCACTGAGTCGGATATATATTTATATTTCCAATACTAAATCCTGTACTACTCATAATTGAACTTACATGAAAAATGGAAGAAATTAAAGCATCTTTAAAAGAAGAAAATAAATGAATTATATTTATTAAAACAAATAATACAGCAAATATATACATTAAAATATATACTTTTAATTCTTCACTTTTCAAAGCATTTTTTATATTTTTCATAACTATTATTAAAAAGAATATATTAAAGTTAACTCCAAATAAGAACATAAATATTGATACTATATATTTATTAAATATTGAAAGCGTTACTAAACTGTTACTAAAAACAGTAAATCCTCCCGTTCCAGCTGTTGACATAGAAATTAATAAACTATTAAATAAATCTAAACCCCCAATTAATAAAAATAATAATTCCAAAGTAGTTAATCCAATATAAATTGCATAAAGAAATAGCAAAGTTTTCTTTAGACTGGGAACTAATTTGGCCACATTTGGTCCAGGCATTTCCGCTTTTAGAAGATGCATTGATTTATCATTTCGAGAAAGAGGAATAATTGCCATAACAAATGTAAGTACACCCATTCCCCCAATAAAATGCGTAAACGAACGCCAAAATAAAAAGCCCTTACTTAATTTTTCCACATCTTTAAAAATAGTTGCTCCCGTTGTAGTAAATCCTGATACCGATTCAAATATAGCATCATAAAATGGAAGTTTAATAAATAAAAATGGTAAAGCCCCTAAAATACTCATAAAAATCCATGATAAAGCAACAATAATAAAGCCATCTTTAGCATACAAAGTCATATTTTTAACTTTCAAAGAATTTAAAATTATACCAAAAAATAAACTTATTATAAGAGGAACTACAAACGGAATTATACTTTCGCTATAAATTAAACAAACCCAAATAGGAAATAATAAAAGAATAGAAAAACCTATTAATACTTTTCCTATATATTTAAATATTAACTTATTCATATTTAAATCTACCTCAATATATCATTTAATTCTTTTACCGAATCATTTTTATCAATTATAACAATTATATCATTTTCTTTTATTATATCAGATCCTTTAGGAAATATTATATTTTTTCCCCTGGACATTGCTATTACTATAATTCCTTCTTTTAATTTTAAATCTTTTATTTTTTGATTTATACCTTTAAAATCTTTTTTTACATTAAATTCTAACATTTCTAAAACATCATCATCAAATTTATATATGGCCTCACAACTACTTTTTTCACTATGTTTCATAGCTCTTACATATTTAACTATTTGATTATTTACAATTTTATGAGGAACAATAATTGTATCTATATTTGCTTTATCAACAATTCCATCTAACTTAATATGATTTACTTTAGTTATTATTTTAGGAACATTTAAAGTAGATGCAAACATAGAATAGACAATATTTTCTTCATCAATTCCCGTTAATGTTATAAATGCATCACAATCTCTAATACCTTCTTCATATAAAACATTTTGATTAGATACGTCGGCATTAATTATTAAAGCTTTAGGTAATTTTTCACTTAAAAATTTACATCTTTCTTCATTAACTTCAATTATTTTTACAGCTATATTCATATTAATTAATAATTCAGCCAAATACATTGCGGTATTACTTCCACCACAAATAATAACATTTTTAGTTTTTTTAGAAATTAAATTAGCATATTCTAAAAATTTATTAATATTTTTAGAAGACCCTGTCAGATAAATTTTATCCGATTCTTGTAATTTGGTATTTCCATTAGGTATTATAGTTAAATTATTTCTTTTGATTACACAAAAAATTATTCCATTTACTTTTTTAGATAAACTATGGATAGTTTGTCCAGTCAGTATACTATTTTTTTGAATTTTAAGAGAAATCATAAGAATTTTTCCCTTAAGAAAAGTTGTTTCTTTTAAAGCGGAAGGAATACTTAATGATCTAGATATTTGGATTGCTGTTTCTAGTTCCGGATTTAATTTCATCGATAATCCTAGTTGATCTTTTAAAATATTAATAGAAGTAGAATATTCTGGATTTCTAATACGAGCAATAGTATGCTTTACTCCTAAAGTTTTACCAAGAATAGCACACATAATGTTTTGTTCATCACTATTCATTACAGCAATTAATAAATCAGCTTCTTTAATTCCAGCCTCAAGTAAAATATTGGCATCTAATCCATTTCCACATATATAATTTACATCTTCACTATTTATTATATTTTCTTTTAATGAAAAATCTTGATCAATTAAAGTTACTTCATTATCATCATTTACTAAACTTTTAGTTAAATACTCTCCTAATTTTCCAATTCCTACTATTACTATTTTCATAAAATCACCTATACAATTATTTATTCTAACATATAATTGTTTAATTTTAAATAAAGGAATTTAAAAATATTATCTAAAAATCATGTAAATAAAAAAGCACATAAGTGCTAATCTTCATATTCTATTGGATGTTTTTTTTCATATTCATCCATTTTCTTTCTTAATTTTTCTTCAAAATCCTCATCTATTTCAATTTCTTCATCAGTGATATCATCCAATTCTTTATCATCAAATAATGATTCGGCTTGCTCTTCTTTTAATTCTTCCATATGTACCTCTTCATTTGGACTTTCTAAATCTTATTTAGCAAATTTTTCTATTCTATTTTTTAATAACATTTGATTGTTGCTTTTTTAATTGCTCTTCTAATATATCAATTAAACAACGATAATTTTGAGAAGCAACAATTTTATCAAGTTCTTCTTTAGATAAAGGTATATCAAATAATTCAGAATCTTTATCAATTATCATAGGATTTTTATATTGCCAATAAGCTCTATTAGCAGCTTCAACTTCCTGCATTGTGTTATAATGTTCTCCGTCAGCAGCTATAAAATCATAAGATAATTTATTTTCTTTTATCATAGGATTTTTATGTTGCCAATAAGCTCTATTAGCAGCTTCAACTTCCTGCATTGTGTTATAATGTTCTCCATCAGCAGCTATAAAATCATAAAGTGATTCATGTTCTTTAAAATCCATTTTAAGTCTTCCTTTCATTTTTTATTTTTAATTATTTTTTCTAATAATATTCTTTTTTCAAATCCACCTTTTTTACTCTTTTTTATTTCCGATTCATTTATAATATCTTCTAAAGTAAAACCATAAAAATTAGCCATAGCTATTAATACTTCTAGCTTATCTCCTAATTCTTTTTTTACTTCTTCAGAAGTACAAGCTGTTTTCACTTCTTCTAATTCTTCAGAGTCTTTTTTTAAAAGATAATTCCAATATTCTTTATCATCTAATATTCTAGTAATTGGCTTTTCGCCATCAGATCTGATAATATCAGGGATATTATCACGAACTAGCTTATCGTAAATTTTTTCCATATATACCTCATATATCGATTTTCTATTTACTTTTTTTGCTTATTTCATACTCTTTGATAAAACTACTTTTAAGTTCTTCAAAATTATTTACCAAAGTAAGATTATCATTAGGTTGACAGTAGTCATATCTACCATTTACTACATATTTAATATAAACTCCCTTTGGATTTTTTTGTGCTTCTTCTTTGCTTATTTCAAATTGCATAATATTTGAGCGCACATCTCCCATAACGCATTTCACTAAAGTACCAATCATAACCGTTTTACATAAGTTACAACCTCGATCGTCTTTTTTATCTTGTATATAATGCGTAAAAAAAGTAGCATTTTCTGGCAAAACAAATGAATCATTAATCTCATCATCCCTATGAGCAGTATACTTATCATTACTATATCCAATAATAACAAAATTCATAATATTATCTCCTTTGACGATATTTTATCATATAAATTTGATATTGACAAGTGTTAGAATGTTTAAACAGAAAAGCAAAATAAACATGTTAAGTGGTTAAGTGGATTAAATTATAAAAAAAGAATTGATATTTCTATCAATCTTATCTATTTAATGGCTAACGCCTAATTTATCATGGCAGGGGTAGCAGGAGTTGAACCCACATTAACGGTTTTGGAGACCGTCGCTCTACCATTAAACTATACCCCTATGGCTTTAATTAAAAAGCACTTATATTTTATCAAATATTAATATTTTTAGCAAGTATAACATAATATTACTTAGGTGGTTTATGTGTTAATTAATTATACTTCAAAAGAACTAGAATTACTTGCAAGAATAATGAGAGCCGAAGCTTTAGCCGAAGGAAATCTCGGTATGTTAATGGTTGGTAATGTTGTAGTTAACAGAGCGATTGCTAATTGTCTAACATTTAAAAATTTAAGATCTATTACCGATGTTATTTATCAACCAAATCAATTTGTTGGTACCAATAGTTCTTTATTTCAATCAACTCCTACTACACTTGAAAAAAATTTAGCTAAAAGAGTTTTAAATGGTGAATATTATTATCCAGCAACTAATGCCTTATGGTTTTATGCCCCATCTAATGGTAGCAGCTGCAAATCAAATTGGTATGAACAACCTCTCGCTGGTAGATATAAAAATCATTGCTTTTATAAACCTAACCCAGGAGTTTGCAATGAACTATATTAAAAAACTTATACTCTTGGTATAAGTAATGATTGCCCAATTTGTAATATCGATGTTGATAAATTATTAAGAGCTACAATATCACTTACCGTGGTATTGTATTTTTGTGCAATTTTATATAAATTATCACCAGCAACTACTGTATAAGTTATATAATCTTCTTCAGGTTCCATATCAGTTTGCAATATTAATGTCTGACCAATTGATAATGTATCATTAGTTAAATTATTTATTCTTTTAAGTTCATTTACAGTTGTATTATATTTTCTTGCAATGGAATATAATGTATCTCCACTTTTGACAGTATAAATATTATCATTTATTACTTTTAATTTTTGACCAACACTAATTAAATTAGATGATAAATTATTTAAATCTTTTAATTCTGCTAAAGTAAGTCCATATTTTCTCGCAATAGAATATAATGTATCACCTTTTTTTACAGTATAAAAAGTTTCATCTCCTACTGGAAAATATTGATACCCTGCATATTCAGTTAAAGCTTTAACAGAAGCTTCTGCCAAACTTTGCCAATCATTTTTAAGTTGATCTACATCATCTTTTTTGCTATCTAAAAATCCATATTCAATTAAAACTGATTCAGATGGTGCTGTATCTCTAATTATAAAATAATAATCTTTAGTAGGATTAGTAGATAAAGTTTTTTGATAATTTCTTCTTAAATTTTGTCCGGCTTGAGCAAATTCATAAGAAAGACTATCAGCAAGATTACTATTGTTTCGAAGTGCATAAATTACTTCTGCACCATCGCCACCACAAGGTTAGCTCTCTCAAAGATATAAATTAATTATTTTTATCAGAGAATTTTTTACTAAGCTTTATTTTATTATCATAGAAATTTCTTATACAAGTTAAACATGGGAATTAGTTCTCCATGTAAAATTGTATCTATAAAACATTAATTATTTTGATTTGACCATATATCTACAAGTCTTTGATAATTATAGTCAACCTTATATTAATGAAATCTGAATTAACTTTCATCTTCTATATTATAGAAGTTTAATAAATCAGCAAATTCTACTTCTATTCCACAATTCTTTAGTCTATTTTTTCTTTGGTTATAAATATACCTAATAATATTAACTCTTTCTCTATCGGTAGCCAAATGAATCATTCTATGACAATGTGGACATAGTGTAATGTAATTGGCCAATACATCAATTGAATTTTCAAAATTATTTCTAAACTCACGTGGAACAAAGTGATGAACTTCTATATAATTATGCTTTGTTGTTTTACTAGTAAAGTATCTACAACCATTCAACATTTCTAATTCACAAGTATAATTAGATTTTTCCCTTGCAATTTTCTTTCTCATAGCAAAGATTGCTCTTAATTGTTGCTTACCTACGATTGTAGTATCGTCAATTCTTGGTTCAGGTTTATCACCTGAATAATTAATATCTACATTAATTACTTGTGAATCATATTTTTCTTCTTCAGTATCTTCTTCTGAATCATCAATATCTTCCACTTTAAATACATTCATTAAAATCGGTTCAAATATATTCTTATTATCAATTAAAAAGCCTAATATCTTTTCATTATCAATATCATAATTATCATATAACTTTAATATTGCTTTAATTGTTCCTTCAAAATCATTATACTTTAATTTTTTAAACTCTTTAGAGAACATCAATATTTTTAAATCATCAATTAATTCATTAACTGTATAATTTCCTGAAGAACGAGATGGAGAAATAAATTTTTTACAAATGACACAATTTCTATTTTTTTCTTCTAAATTTTCACTTACATATTTTTGTAATTCCTTTTTGTCTTTTTCACTAGCATTATAATATAATTTCAAAAAATCTGGATCTCTATAAAAAGTATCTAAATATAGGAAATCATAAAACGCTATATCTTTATCAGATATACCTAAATTTTTATTAGTAAACAATTCAGATAAAGCAGAATCTACAAATGACTCAGATGTATTTGAAACTAAAATTTCATAAATTTCATTACTTCTAGACAAAATATAGTTATCTTTATTATCAAATGTTGCATCAAGCAAAAATATATAACTCAAAAGCCATCTTTCATCTTCATTCAATTCTTCAGATAAAAACTTTTCGTATACTTTTCCTTTGGCAGTTTGTCTAAATATACCATTCTCTTCATAAAATAATCTTGAAGCCTTCATTGGAGCCGTATATTGTTTATGTAATTCTTGACTAGTTTTTGAACTTACTGGCCATTTATTTCTTGGAATACCTTCAACTTCTTTAAATTTTTTATATTTATTATAAAAATTAGTTAATAATCTACCATTAGTTCCTTTAAATGAATACATTATTACTTTTTGAGCTGCACTTGAAAAATCTTTTACCCAACTATCTATCGAATTCTTATCTAAATAATAATTAAATAACATGTTCATTAATCATACACCTCACACACAAATAAATATTCTTTATGATTCTTTAAATCTGTCTTACCAGCATTAAAAAATTTATAATTTATTTCATACCTAGTTAATTTACCTTTTTTACTTAGAATATCTTCTATTTGTTTTTCAGAAATTTTATTATTTGAAGCACCACTTTTTGCATTATATGTATTACTATATGATACAACAATAAGTTTTCCTTTTATATTATTAATTAAATCTTCAAATACTTTAGGTGCTTTTGCTCTTGAATATTCGCTTTTTAAATGATTTCTTTTAAATTTCATTGAGTTACCTTCCAACTCTTCCGGCTTTTGCCATAATACTAAATTCTCTAAAACATGATAAAAATTCACGTATTGTCTAGCATTATACGGAGGATCTATATAAAAGACATCGGCTTCAATTTCTTTAACCAATTGATTAGCATCTTTACAATAAATTTCGTTCTTTTTCTTTAAATTATTAATTTCTGGAATTCTAAGTTGTACCCCTTTTTCTTTTGGAGTTTTATTTAAAAATGATTCAAAATGTCCACATGTATTTGCTATCTTATCCGTTTCATACATTAAGCTTGTTAGTAATATATAATATTCTCTCGTAGTTAATTTATTTTTTATATTTTCTATATCTTCACGTATATATCCAATTAATTTAGCATCATTATAATGAAAATATTTATTTCCAAATTTTTTAGAAAAATAATTATCTTCTATTTCGTTAGGATTTAAAGAATTATAATTACTAATTAGTTCTTTTATTTTTTTTATATCATATTTATCATCAGATAGCCATGCATTATAAGCAATATAATTAGAATATAATAAATCATTAACTATTACTTTCGAACCCTTATTTGCAAAATAATTGCCTACAACACCTGTTCCAGCAAATACATCTGCCAAAACAAAATCATAATTTTTATAATATTTTCTTATAACTTTATCTATATTATCTAGTAAGCTATTTTTACTTCCTATATATCTTCTATTATTTATCTGAAGCTTCATCTGCTGCTCCTCCTGTTACAATAATTTCTTGTTCTTCCCTATCCCTATTCTTTTTGTTGTAGCTAGAACTCTTATAATGGTAGTTTATTTTATGAACATCATAATTATTTTCATTAATCCAAGATTCTAATTGTATATTTGTTTTTAATTTAGTTTTTAAAACATTACTTAAAGCAAAGGGAATATTTCTCTTTGCTATTTTACTTAATAATTTCAATAAATGTTCTTCTTTATCACAATTCCAGCCATCATTTTCATTATATACAGCAGTTGTAATTAAATAAGGAGGATCGCAATATACAAAGGAAGCTTTATTTATAATGTTACTTACTTTTTTTGATCTAAAATCAGAACATATAAATTCATATTTTGTTTCTTTTGCCCTGTTATTGTATGCTATTAATTTATTATAATTGTTTTTATTAAAATCAGTTTTACCAACAGGTAAATTAAAATCACCCATACTATTGAATCTAATATCATTATTAAATGCATATACCATTAATGTATATAACATTATATTTGCTTTATCAGTATTCTTATTTAATAATTTATTATAATCTTCTCTTAATTTATAAAAACCTTTTTCATTATATTTTTTTAATCCATTGTTTCCAACAACATAACCTTCATCTCTATATTTTTTATAAGTATATTTATATGAATATGATAAATTATATTCTTTTATTACCTTTTCTATTTTTGAAATAATTACATGAATATCTTTTTCTGCTAAAAACTTTAACAAGTTAATTACTCTTGGATTATTGTCAATAAGTATTACCTTATCTGCATCAACGTTAAATCCAACCGTAGCTCCTCCACAAAACATATCTACAAATACTTTAGTATGTTTTGGAAAATATTTAGTAATTTGAGGTAAAATTCTATATTTATTTCCTGTATAATTTAATGGACTTTTAATAAACATATTTTCACCTCCTATATATTATCTTTCCTGCATCAAATTTTCATATTTAAGATCAATATTCTCTAAATCTTTATATATATATTTGATTTCTTTCTTTACTTTATCTGGAACATTATCTAAAGTATTTATATATTTGTATATCACATCAAAAGATTCTTTAATTTCTTGACCATATCTTCTTTTATCTTCTATTAAATAAGCACAATGTTCTATCTCTTTTCTATAATCTTGAATAATCTTATCGTATTTCTCATAAGATACAATAACATTCTCATCACCATATTTGATAATATCTTCAGAATGACCAACTAATCTACACATTTCTGCATAATCTAATCCTAAATACTTTTCGAATCCTTTTAGAGTAAGAACAGCAGGTCTCATTCTAATACCCTTTTCAATATTATTAATTTCTGTATGACTAATTTCACATAATTCAGCAAGTCTTCTTGCAGAAAGATGTTTTTCTTTTCTAGTCTTTTTTACAAGTTCTCCTAGAGCAATTCCATTACTTGTCATTATTCTCACTATCCTTGTACTCTCATTATATCAAATTATTTTAAACTTGTTAATATTTATTGGAAACTAGTTGACAAAATTATTTTTTTATCCATAAGTACATACCAGTTATTTTTTCTGGCTTATATTTAAATCCACATTTTTGATAAAACTTTTCATTCCCTGCTGTTGGTGTCAATTCAATTTGCATTTTTTCTCCCTTTTGGACATTTTCTTCAATTAATTTTTTCAATTTATTAACTATAATTTGTCCTATTCCTTTTCTTTGATATTCTGGTTTAACACAAATATCAGTTAGCATACATACTACTGACCAATCTCCAACTACCCTTCCAATACCTGCTAATTTACCATCAACCAATATTTTAATCATATACATAGTATTATCCAAAGCTTTTTTTACTTGCATTTTTGTATATGTCTTCCATCCAACTGATTCAACCATTTCAAGGAATTCATCAACACTAATAGTATACTCAATTTTAATATCTATTAATTTTTTTAAATAAATATTTCTGATACCTCTTTTAAATTCTTTAGTGTTTACTAGTTCAAAATTATCTTTGACAAAATTATTTATTGAATAAATATTATCTGGATGAACTGTACTAATTACATATTTATATCCTAAATTTATACAATATTCATCAAGCATTTTTAACATTTGTAATTGTAACCCATTTCCTATAAATTTATAATTAACAAACATTGGACCATAATCTATAACTTCTTTAAAATTTAAATCAAGTTCAGATTTTAATAATGCTTTTTCATCAGCTGGGATTATCATCATTGAACATACTGGTTCATTATTTAAATAATAAACCCAAATTTTAGATTTGTTCTCCAACATTTTTATTAAATCTTCTTTAGAAAAGTTTCCTAACCATTCAGGATGTTCCATACATTTTTTTACTTGTTCTCTAAAATCAATATATTTATCTATATCTATATTTTCACTTATACATGTTAACTCTTCTAATTTCAAAGTAATCACCTCTATGCTAATTATACATTACTTTTACCTTTTCTACCATAAGGATTACGAACAACATTTAAATTTTGATATTTAAAAGTATTATCTAGGATAAACCCATATTTATACTTTATTGTTATTACTCTGTTTTCATCTATTACTATTCTATCTATTAATGTATTTATTAATTCTTTTTTAGGTTTATTTAAATCTAATAGTTTTTTAATCTTTTTAGTATAGTTAGGTAATTCTTTTAACTTTGACTTAACTTCATATTTTTCTATATTTTGATTTATAAGTTTTAATTTTTCTTCAAATGGCTTAGCTAATTCTTTGTAAGTATCTGCCGTTATTATATCATTATATCTATCTTCATATAAAGTGGATATTCTTTTTGTTATACTTTCTTTTTCTATTAATAAATCATTAATATTACTATTCAAACTTTTTGTTTTCTTTTGAATTTCTATTTGAATCTTTTTATTTAATTCTTCAATATCTAATTCTTCCATTTTATTTTTAACATCTTCGATAAATTTTGCCATTATTTGCTTTTCTAAATAATTATATGGAAAAAAATGAGATGAACATTGTCCTCTAATAGGATCTCTTGAATATCTATTGCAGTTAACTGTCCAATAGTCATGATTTTTTCTATACAAAACACTTAATCTATTTCCACATTCTTTACAAAATAATTTACCTTCTAATAATCTTTTTTCTTTTCTGTTCTTAGGTTGAACATCCTTTGTATTCTGCTTTATTAACTTTGATATATAAAAAAATGTATTTTTATCAACTAATGGCTCATGTGTATTTTCTACAATCATCCACATACTCTCATCTAAAGTAATTTTTTTCTTTGATT
>CANRDL010000018.1 GCA_947629405.1 uncultured Bacilli bacterium | reverse complement strand
ATGGCGATGTAGCTCAGCTGGCTAGAGCGACCGGTTCATACCCGGTAGGTCGGGGGTTCGATCCCCTCCGTCGCTACCAAAAAAATACTAAACTCGAACTATTATAGTTCGAGTTTTAAATTTACGAGAAAAGATATTTTAAGTTTTAGTTTTAAAATAATTAAAATTATGTTATTATATTTATAATTTTTATAATTATTAGGGGGAATTATGGCAAATAATAAAATATCTAAAGAAGAATATAACAAACATAAACAAAAACTTTTACAAGAAATTGATAGACTAAAAGAAAAATATAATAATATACTTGATGATTGTATTGAAATTGATAGAACAATTGATTATTTATATGATCAATGTAGTCAAGATCATAATTTGAGAGAAAAATTATATTTTTTAATAGCTTATAATGAAGAATTTCAGGAATTTTATAGATTATTCTATTCTTTAATCTTTACTAATAATCCTATTAAAGAAAATATTGATTTACTATTAAGTGAAATCCATCCTTACATGGATAAAGAAGAAAATGCTGAATATATTAAATATTTATCTTAGCAAAAAAAAAGAATATTAATTCTTTTTTTTTGCCTTTTAATATATTATAATTATTATAATAGTAGGTGAAAATATGATAGATACAAAAACTCGTAATAATGTTTTATTAGATTTAGAAGAAATTTGTTATAAAAGATATTATATTGAAAATACCAAATATATTAATTGGTGGGAAACACCTAATTCTATGCCGATAGAAGATGAGAAAAAAATTCAACAATATGCTAATAAATATGTTTTGGCTCATAAAGATAAATGTTTTAAAGAAATAGAAAAAGCTAATTTTTTTTCAATCTTTGAAGATGATGATGGTAAGATAATTATAAAATCAAAAGAAAATGATGAAGTTGTTGCTGAATTTCAGTTATACAATTTTTATAGTAAAAATAGACAAAAACAAATAGATGAAAAAAATAAAAAATTAGTAGAGAGTTTTTTAGATGATTTAGAAGCAGGAAATACGGATAAAATTAAAAAATATAAATTTTCTACTGAAATAAAAAGAGCTAAAGATTTTTATAATGATTTTTTACAATATGAAAAAGATAATAAATATAAAAAACTGGTAGAAGAATTAATTTTAAATAGTGAAAAGAAACATGAATTATTAAAATTAAAAAAATTTAGGCAAAATTTATTTACAATGTTTATTAATAATTTTCCTTTGCATAAAAAATCTAAAGTTACTAATGCAACTTTAGAAAAATTATTAATTATTGAAGCAAAATATTTTTCAATTGAGGAAATAATGGATATTATTGATGACTATGCTCATACTATTAAAAATAAAAATTTACTTACTCAATATAAATTAGCTTTGGAAAAATTTAATGATCCTCATTTTGATGAATATAAATATTCATATGAACTTTTTGTTGGAGTTGGCTACGATATAAAAAGACTAGAAAATGGATATAAAAATATAAATCCTTTAAAAATTAAAAAAAATGCTCAGATGTATAAAAATAAATACTTGAACCAAAAAGCTCAAAAAGATTTTGAAAGTAAAAAAAGTGATTTGATTAATTTAAATAAGACAAAAGCAGTTGACATAAGTCAAGATACTATTGTTATATTTAAAAAAATAAGTGAATTACCAACTGATGAGTTAGTTGTTGATTATTTAGAAAAAAATAAAATTTCTGCTTCTTCATTAAAAGCTAATTTTAACAAATTTAAAAAAGAAAAAAATGGCAAATATTCAACTTATGTTCTTGACGATATTGAATCAAAAATAGATATTTATGTTAAAAAAGTAGCAGAAATAAATGAAGCAAGAAGAATAATAAATAATGTTATTGATGAAATAATTGTTAATCCTAATAAAACAAAGAAAGAATATTTTCAATCTTTAGGTATTACTTCAAAAGAAATAGAAAAATATGAAAAAACAGTTAATAAATATTTTCCTAAATTATATCTAAGATATAGTGAAAAAATAAATGAATTAGAAAAAAGTGAAATAGATAAAATTATTAATAAAATAGATCGATTTAAAAAATTAGGAAAAGAATTCACTATATTTAATTATGCTAAAATGACCTCATTAGATATGAGTGATTTTATTGAAAAATATTATTCATATTACCCAGATGATGAAAATAATAATATAAAAATGATTATGGATATGCCTTTTTCTCAAATTCTATCATCTATAAATTATATTGATGAAAATAAATATATGAAATCTAATAGTCGAATTACTAATGGAGTAGATTCTATATATTATTTAAAAAGCGATGAAAAAAAAGCGGCATTAGAATTACTAAAAAAATATAATTTGCCAATAACAAATGAGAGTTGTAAAGAAGCTGCCAAATTAGTAATAAAAATGACAAAAAATTCAAATGAAGAGAAAAATTTGATTGATAGAAAAATTAAATTTTGATACTATTAAAAGGAAAGTGAGGATAACTTATGGAATATAAATACATATCAAAATCAATTGATGATACTATTGAACTTGCTGAAAATATAGAATCAGAAAAATTTCCTAATATGGTTATTTGTTTAGAAGGAGAACTTGGAAGTGGGAAAACTGTATTTGTAAAAGGTTTTGCTAATTCTTTAAGTATTAAAGAGAATATTACATCGCCAACTTTCAATATTATAAAAGAATATATGGAAGGAGAAATGCCTCTTTATCATATGGATGTATATCGTCTTGAAGATAATGGTGAAAGTATTGGATTAGATGAGTATTTTAATAAAAATGGAATTACGATAATTGAATGGTCTGACATTATTAAAGATATTTTACCTGATGAAAGATTAGAAATTAAATTTAACATTATTGATGAAAACAAAAGAGTACTTCTTATTAAAGCTTACGGCAAAAAATATGAAGAGTTGTGTGAAGCAGTTTTATAACAAAAGTATTAAATTTGGCTTTTGTTATTTTTTTTGATACAATGTTTTAGGTGATTATTATGCAAAAAATTATTATTATAAAGTATGCGGAATTATCGACTAAAAAAGATAATATTAATTTTTTTATAAAAACTTTAAAAACAAATATTGAATATATTTTAAAAGATTTAGATGTAATTTTAAGTTATGATAGAGGAAGAATGTTTATAGAAACTGCCAAAATTGATGAGGTATGTAAACGACTAAAGAAAGTATTTGGAATTCAAAAATTTGTAATTGGTTATAAACTAGATAGTAATAGTTTCGAAGATATAAAAAGTAATATTTTAAAAATATTAAACAATTGTAAATTTTCAACTTTTAAAGTTGAAACTAAGAGAAGTTATAAAGAATATCCTTTAAATAGTATGGAAATATCTAAAAAAATGGGGGCTCATATTTTAAAGAACATAAATAATATAAAAGTTGATGTTCATAAGCCTGATATATTATTAGAAATAGAAATCAGAAAAAATGAATCATTAATATATTATGAAGAAATAGAAGGAATAAAAGGTTATCCAGTTTCTACTTTAGGTAAAGGTTTATTAATGTTAAGTGGGGGAATTGATTCTCCAGTAGCATTTTATCTTGCCTGTAAAAGAGGAGTAAAGATTGAAGCAATTTATTTTGATAGTCCTCCTCATACTTCAATTGAAGCGAAAAATAAAGTTTTAAATTTAGCAAAAATTTTGGCTGAATATAATTTAGATGTAAAAATTCATATTATAAAATTTACGGAAATTCAAGAAGCAATTTATAAAAATATTAATCATGATTATTTAATAACTATTATGCGAAGAATGATGTATAGAATTAGTGAAAAAATTGCTCGAAAAAATAATTGCAAAATAATTATTAATGGCGAAAGTATTGGCCAAGTTGCTAGCCAAACTTTAACTAGTATGAGTGTTATAAATGAAGTTGTAAATATTCCTGTAATAAGACCAGTAGCATGTCTTGATAAAAATGAAATAATAGAAATAGCTAAAAAAATTGGTACTTATGAAACAAGTATTTTACCTTATGAAGATTGTTGTACTATTTTTGTTCCTACTCATCCAGTTATAAATCCCGATTTAAATTTAGCAAGAGAGTATGAAAAACTTATTGATTTTGAAAAGTTAATAAATAAAGCAGTAAAAAATGAAGAAATTATTAAAATTAATATAAATAGTGAAAATAATAATTATGAAGATATCCTGTAATACATGATATCTTTTATTTTGAAAATAATAATTAATATGAAGAAGAAAATTATAGTATTTTGTTTATTACTTTTAATATTTCTAGGAATCATAGTTTTATCTTATGATTTTTTTAAAATGAAAGAAAATACTATATATGAAAAAATTAATGCCCAATTTTATATTAATAAAAAAACTACTGACAAACAAAAAATTAAAATAGATGAAAATATAACAGAAATAAATTCAGCAGAAGAAAAAGAAGAGAATAATAACGAAAATGTTATTACTCAGCAAATTAATCCTAATGAACCGATTGCGGTTTTAGAAATACCCAAAATTAATTTATATCAAAATTTATATCCTAAACAAAGTGAATTAAATACTATTTCTAAAAATGTCAAAATTATGAATGAAGCAGTTTTTCCTGATGTTAATAATGGTAATTTTATTTTAGCAGCGCATTCTGGTACAGGTTATATCGCCTTTTTTAAAAATCTTCATAAACTCGTAAATAATGATAAAGTCTATATTTATTACAATAATATAAAATATGAATACGAAATTGTTCTTATTTATGATGAAAACAAGGATGGAGATATCTCGTTAGAAAAAGATCCCAATCAAACAGTTATAACATTAATTACTTGTAAATATAAAGATAAAACTAAGCAAACAATTTTTGTGGGTAATTTAATTAATAAAACAAATTATTAGTATATTTTTTTAAAATTTTTCCAAACTAATACTGAGGGATTTATATGAGAAATAAAGTTATAAACATTTTAATTTGTATTTTAGGAGTAGGAATAATTATAGGTGGTTATTTTTTAAAAGAAAGTTTTGCTATACCAGAAAATGGAAAGAAAATAAAAATAATTAATAAAACAGAATCAGATACGAGCACTCAGTCGGAAGATGATGCTAGATTTGTATTACTTGATGAAAATCAAAATGTCGTAAAATTATTTGAAGCAGGAGTAAATAAAGGAGCTACTGAATTATCGGAAATACAAGCAGGTACTTATACCATTAAAAATTATTATGCTCCTAAAGGGTATGGATTTTTAGATGATAAAAGTATAACTGTTGATGAAACAGATGATGAGCAAACTTTTGAACTTATTAGTAAAAAAGATAATAATCCAAAAGTGACAATTGGGATGTATAATGCTACTAATAATGAATTGATAGAAAATTCTATATTTGAGGTAAAAAATGAATCTGGTGAAGTTATAACAACATGTACTACCGACAAAATAGCACCTTGTATAATTAAAAACATTGAGAAAGGTAATTATACAATTAATGAAACTACTATGCCGAAAGGTTTTATCACTAATACGGAAACTTCATTTGATATAACTGAAGATGGTGTAACAAAAGTAGTAGCAGTTAAAAGAATACCAACTAAATTAAAAATTTGTAAAGTTGATTCAAATACTTCGAGTCAGTTATCGGGGGCAAATTTTGAATTATATGACAGTAATAATACTTTAGTTGATAGTTGGACAACTACGGAAGAAGTTCATTATTTAGAAGGATTAGAATTTGGTACTTATACATTAAAAGAAGTAAAGGCACCTGATGGATATTCTATTAAAACGGAAACTCAAACAATAGAAATTAGAGATGCTGATGAGACAGTTAATGTAGTTTTTGCCGATAATCCGACAATTCCGGTAGAAAATACCGCAATATCTAAAGATAAAATTTATATAATTATTGGCGTAGTTTTAATTCTTATTGGTTTAATTGGTCTGTTTATTTCGAAAAAAAGAAATGATTAAAAGAGGGATGGTATGAAACAATTAAATATAAAAAATAATTTAATTTTTATAATTAAGATGTTTCTTGCTAAACCATCTCTTTTTTTAATTTTAGGACTTTTATTTATGTTAAATATTTTTTTATTTTTATTTAAAAATAAACTTTTAAAAAAAATTACAAAATTAATAATTATTTTAACTTTAATAATATATACTAGTATTCAAATAGATTTTTGGAGTTTTATATTAAAATATATTTTTTATCCTAAACCATATATAATTTTTATTTCATTTTTAATATTATTAATTTTAAATTTAATTGCCAAATTTAGAATTCAAAAAATATTTCTTATGATTACTAATACATTATATACATTTTGTATACTTATTTTTGTTATTTATTTTTGGCAAGTAAAAGATACTATTAAATATAATTATTTATTTTATAAAAATACTAAATTATTAAATTTAATAGTTTTTTCAAATTTAAGTATTATATTTTATATGTTAATTTCTTTATTTATAATAATTTATTATAAATTAGTTTATGGTAAAAAATTTATATATGATGAATCAAAATTTATTGAAAAATTGTAGTATTAGATAAAAAAATGTGCACAAACTATTAGTAGGTGATATAAATGTTTGATCAATATGATTCAAGAATAAGATATAATACTTATAATTTAGAAGAAAATGATGAAATAAAACAAAAAGAAAATTTAACCAATAATTATGGTTTAGAATTAGGTAAATCAAAAAATAAAATTAATTATGAAAATGAATTTATAATTAAAAAATATAAAAAGAAATATAAAGAAGATTAATAAACTTAATTTAAGTTTATTTTTTTTAGTAATATTAGCACTCATACTTGACAAGTGCTATTTTATAGTGCTATCATAAAATTGTATTTTATAAGAAAGAGATGATATTATGAAAAAACAATTTAAAGCTGAATCAAAAAAATTATTGGATATGATGATTAATTCTATCTATACCAATAAAGAAATATTTTTAAGGGAATTAATTTCCAATGCTAGTGATGCTCTTGATAAGTTATATTTTACTTCATTAACTGATAAAAAATTAAAAGTTAATAATGATGACTTAGAAATACGCATTGAATTAGATCAAAATGAAAGAACTATTAAAATTATTGATAATGGTATTGGTATGAATAAGGATGAACTTGAAAATAATTTAGGTACTATTGCTAAAAGTGGTTCAGAATTATTTAAAGAAAGTAGTGACCAAAAGCAAAATATTGCTATTATTGGTCAATTTGGTGTAGGTTTTTACTCAGCTTTCATGGTAAGTAGCAAAATCGTTGTTAACAGTAAAAGTATTAATTCATTAGAAGGTTATACTTGGACATCTTCAGGAGCTGATGGCTACACAATTAAAGAAAATGCTAAAAAAGAAAATGGAACGGAAGTTATTTTATATCTTAAAGAAAATACTGATGATATAAATTATGATGAATTTTTAGATGATATTACAATTGAAAAATTAGTAAAAAAATATTCTGATTACATTCGTTATCCAATAAAAATGGAAACTTCTAAAGATGATGAAAAAGATAAGGATAAAAGTAAAGAAGACGAAATACTTAATAGTATGATTCCTATTTGGAAAAAGAATAAAAAAGATGTAAAAGATGATGAATATAATGATTTTTATTCTGATAAATTTTATGATTATGAAAAACCGCTTAAAATTATTAGAAGTGAAGTAGAAGGAAGATGTAGCTATACATCATTATTGTTTATACCTTCTCGTGCTCCATATGATTATTACACTAAAGAATTTGAAAAGGGATTACAACTATATTCTAAAGGTGTTTTAATTATGGATAAATGTAGTGAACTTTTACCAGATTACTTTAGCTTTGTAAAAGGATTAGTCGATAGTGAAGATGTCTCTTTAAACATTTCCAGAGAAACTCTTCAAGAAAATTACCAAATTGAATTAATTGCTAAAAGTTTAGAAACTAAAATTAAAAAAGAACTTGAAAATATGTTAAAAAATAGTAGAGAAGACTATGAAAATTTCTTCGATAATTTTGGAAAACAACTTAAATATGGCATTTATAGTAGCTATGGAATGAAAAAAGATGACTTAGTAGACTTATTATTATATAAATCATCTAAAACTAAAAAATATATAACTTTAAAAGAATATATTGAAAATATGCAAGAAGCTCAAAAAACAATATATTATGCTTGCGGTGAAAGTTTAGATAAAATTGACTTACTTCCTCAAGTAGAAATGGTAAAAGAAAAAGGGTATGAAATTTTATATTTAACTGATTATTTAGATGAATTTGTTATAAAAACTATGATGAATTATGATAATAAAGAATTTATGAATGTTGCTGATGAAAAAATGGATTTAGATACCCAAGAAGAAAAAGAAAATTTAAAAAAAGCAAATGAAGAAAATAAAAATATGTTTTCTTTAATGAAAGATGTATTGGGCGATAAGGTAAATTCAATTCAATTTACTCATAGATTAAAAAATCATCCTGTTTGTTTAACTACTAAAGGTGATGTTTCAGTAGAAATGGAAAAAGTTTTAAATGCAATGCCTAATCAAAATGATATTAAAGCCGAAGTAATTATGGAAATAAATGAAAACCATGAAATAAGTAAAAAACTGGAACAACTATATAAGAAAGATGATAAAGAAAAATTAGAAAAATATACAAAGATTTTATATGCTCAAGCAAGATTAATTGAAGGATTAAGTATTGATAATCCAACAGAAATTAGTAATTTAGTTTGTGAAATAATGGCTAAAGATAAATAGAATAAAATTAATTTATAAAAATAAAAATCTAAAACTCACTTTAGATTTTTTTTATGGTATTTACTTGAAGAAATTAAAACTTTTTTGTATAATTAGATTAACAATAGAAATGGAGTTAATATCATGAGAAAAATTATCAGTAGTATTGATTTAGGTTCTAATGAATTAAAATTAATAGTTGCCGAAATTAGATCTGCCAAAACTTATATATTAGCAGTATGTACAGAAAAAAGTCATGGTATTAAAAACGGTATTGTTAAAAATCAAGAAGAACTTATTAATAGCTTAAAAAAATTATTAAAAAAAGGCGAAGATTGTTTAGGACTTCCAATTAAAAAAGTTATTATTACCGTACCAAGTAATGAGGCAAAATATGAAGTTGGAAGTGGAGTTAATACAATTACTAATCCTGATAGTATTATAAGAGGTTCTGATATTGTTAGGGCTTTACAAGCCTCAGTTTATAATAGAATTCCTAAAAATAGAGAATTAATAAGTGTTATACCAATTGATTTTATTGTTGATAATGACAAATTAGTAGAAAATCCTAAAAATATGATTGCCAAAAAAATTGAAGTAAGATCTCTTATTGTATCTGCTCCTAAAAAAAATGTCTATGATGTTTTAAACTGCTTTGATAAATTAAATGTTGAAGTAATTGATATTGCTTTTGGAGCTATGGGTGATTATGAAGTATTTAAAAATGAGTTAACTCAAGATAAAACCGGAGCTTTAATAAATATTGGAGATCAAACTACTACTGTTTCTATATTTAGCAAAGGGGTAATAGTTAATTCTGATATATTAAAGCTTGGTGGTGAAAATATCGATAATGATATTTCTTTTATATATAAAATTAATAAAAGAGATGCTAGAAGATTAAAAGAAAAATTATCACTTGCTCACAAGAGGCTTGCTCAAGCAAGTGTCAGTGAGGAAATTGAAAATACTTTAGAAAAGAAAGTTAAAATTAATCAATATGAGATATCAGAAATTGTTATGAGTAGACTTGCCGAAATATTGTCTTTAGCAAAAAAACAAATTAACCACTTAACAAAACAGGAAATAAGTTATATAATAATAAGTGGAGGAGTAACTGAATCTTTAGATTTTTCTTTATTACTTGAAGAAATATATGGTAAAGAGGTTATTTTAGGTAAAATAAATACTTTAGGAGTAAGAAATAATAAATTTAGTAGTGCTTTAGGAATTATTAAAGTATTTAATAAAAAATTAATATTAAGAGATAAAGAATTTTCAATGTTTGATTTTGAAGAATTGGAAGAATTTGAAAATAATCATAAAAAGATTAATATTTCCAATGATTCAATCTTAGGCAAAATTTTTGGATATTTTTTTGATGATTAAGGAGAGTGTAAAAATGATGAATGGTTTAGAAATGGATCAAATTGCTAAAATTAAAGTTATTGGTGTTGGTGGCGGTGGTAATAATGCCGTTAATCGAATGATAGAAGCTGGAGTTAAAGGAGTAGACTTTATTGTTGCTAATACCGATAAACAAGTATTAAATGCATCACCTGCAGAAATCAAGTTACAATTAGGAGAGTCGGTAACTGGTGGTCTTGGTGCTGGTGCCAATCCAGAAGTAGGAAGAGAAGCTGCTATTGAAAGTAAAAGTGAAATAGAAGATGTTTTACGTGGTGCAGATATGGTATTTGTTACTTGCGGACTTGGTGGTGGTACTGGTACAGGAGCAGCTCCTGTTATTGCCGAGATTGCTCAAAATTTAAATGCCTTAACTGTAGGTATAGTAACAAAGCCTTTCAGATTTGAAGGTAAAAGAAGAATGGAACAAGCTTTGCTTGGACTAGAAGAATTAAAGAAAAATGTTGATACATTAATAGTTATCCCTAATGATAGATTAAGAGATATAATTGATAAAACTACACCTATGACTGATGCTTTTAAAGAAGTAGATAATGTTTTACATAGAGGAGTTCAATCTATAAGTGATTTGATTGCTGTTCCTGGACTTGTTAATCTAGATTTTGCTGATATAAAAGCTGTAATGGCCAATCGGGGAAATGCTTTAATTGGTATTGGACTTGGCATAGGAGAAAATAGAGCAGTTGAAGCTGCTAAACAAGCTGTTTCTTCTCCATTATTAGAAACTTCTATTACTGGTGCTACTGATGCTATTATTAATATAACTGGTGGTAATTCATTAACATTATTTGAAGCTGAAGATGCTGCTGAAGTTGTAAGAAGTGCGGCTAATACTGATATTAATACTATTTTTGGAGCCGTTATAAATGAAAATTTAAATGATGAAGTTATAGTTACAGTTATTGCAACAGGCTTTGATGATGATAATGATGATGCTGATACTGAAGAAGTAAAAGAAGTCGAAACAGTTGAATCTAAAGAGCCAAGTGATGATTTTGATTCTGACATAGATATACCATCTTTTTTAAGAAATAGAGACAACTTCTAAATATTTTCAATAAAATGTAAAATGAAATGTAAAGAGTTTTGTAAACTCTTTTTATTTTGACGTAAATTATAATATAATTATATTGAGAATAAAAGGAAGTGAAACTATGACAAAAAGAAAAATAATAATTAGTACTTTTATTATATTTATTTTTATTTCCGTAGTTTCATTTGGCGTTGGTATTTATAACTATATAAGAGTAGAACTTAAGAACTTTAAAGTCTTAAAGGTCGAAGAAAAATCTAGTGATACTGTTCTTTACTTTGAAAAGAATCAATTCGCCACAAAATATGATGTAGTTGTCTCAAATGATAAAGGGGAAGTCATCTATGAAAAAACAACTACCGATAATAAAACTGCCTTAGATGAAGTCCCTGCATCATATGGAGAAAAAGTAAATGTAAAAGTAGTTGCTTACAATAAAAATAATGATAAAAAAGAATCAGAAAATGATTTAACATTAGTATGGGATGAACCAAGTTTTAAAGAAGAACTTAATTCTCGATATGTAAAAGAAAATACAAATTATGTTTTAAATATAGAAGGTGATTATAAAAAA
The DNA here is from genome assembly GCA_947629405.1 of uncultured Bacilli bacterium. GTDB lineage: Bacteria > Bacillota_I > Bacilli_A > RF39 > UBA660 > CANRDL01. The sequence goes on along the minus strand of CANRDL010000018.1, from coordinate 13,344 downwards.
GCACCTTACACTTTAAAAATTAAAAATGAAAATAATGAAGTTTATAAAACCAAAGTTATAAGTAATAAAATGGTTATACCTTATAATATTATAAATAATTATTCTGGTAGATTATCTGCTGAACTTATAAAAGATGATAAAACTGTTGTAAGTACTTATAATTTCTATATTAATACTTCTGTGATTGGTTATGTAAAAATAGATGAACCTATAAATGAAGAATTTAAAACTTGGGGTGATATTAATTTTGCATATTCAGGTGGAACAGGAGCTAATAATTTTAAATTAAATATTTATGAAAATGGAAATAAACTTATTAAAACAATTGATTTAAAAACAAATAAATATAAAATTGACTATAGTATTTTTAAAGAAGATACTAAGTATAAATTAGAACTAGTTGCTATGCTTAATGATTATGAAGAAATTAGTAAAACGGATTCAGTTGTAATAACAACTGGTGTTAAAGGACAATTATCTCAAGTTTATACTACAACTGATTTTAATGATATTAAAAAAGGTGATACTATATCTCTGGCTAATCGATATAAAGATGTCGAAATTTATTACACAACTGATGGTTCAGATCCTGTTAAAAATGGTAAATTATATTCAACACCAATTATAGTAAATAATAATATGGTTATTAAAGCTTACGCTAAAAGTAAATTAATGGAAAATTCTTTAGTATCTACTTTTAATGTAAAAATTGGCGAGAAAAAACCAGTTGTTTATATATCTCCATCAAAACAAGATTATAACAAAGGAATTTTAAATTCGGGATATACAACTGAAAAAGAGGAAATGAATAAAATAGCTGATTTACTTATTCCTATTTTACAAAATGCCGGGATAACAGTTTATCGAAATAATCCTAATACTGATATGAGTGCTTGGATGAGTGAATCTAATAAAGTAGGAGCAGATTTGCATTTAGCACTTCATTCCAATGGCTCAAGTGATCATACTCAAACAGGGGTTTATGTTTATGTTCATGATGAAGAAAGTTTTGCTTATTCAATAGCTAGTAATTTATATGATTCAATATATAATATTTATCCTTTTAAGAGCAATAATAATAATCATGGTGTAGCATTTGCCAAAGGTTCTTTAGGTGAAGTTGCTCCAACTAATGTAAAATGTGGAGTATTAATTGAATATGCTTTTCATGATAATATGAATGAAGCAAAATGGATAATAAATAATCGCCAGCAAATTGCTCAAGCAACGGCTGATGCTATAATAAAATATTTTGAGGTTCAATAAGAACCTTTTTTAATAAAAAAATTACTTGCAAATTATATTATTTTTCCATATAATAAGAATAAAGACGAAGAACAAGAGGAGTAAATATAATTAAATTTATAGAGAATTAGTGGTTGGTGAAAACTAATAATTTATTATATTGAAGGTAGCTTGGGAGTTAAATATTTGAAATAAGAGTAAAATATTTCGTATATATGCGTTAAATAAATGAAGAGCACTTTGGTGAATTAAGGTGGTACCGCGGGTTTAACTCGTCCTTATTTAGGATGAGTTTTTTTATGGAGGTAAATATGATTGATATAGAAAGTGCTTATCATTTATTTGATGAATTTGTATCTAAATATAAAAATTTAGGACAAAAAATTGATTTAAAATATTATCATACTAAGCGGGTGGCAAAAGAATGTTATAATATTGCCAAATCTTTAAATTTAGATGAAGAAGATATAAGAATATGTGAACTAATTGGTATTCTTCATGATATTGGTCGTTTTGAACAAATAAAAAGATATAATACATTTTTAGATCTTAAATCAATTGATCATGCTCAACTGGGAATCGATATTTTAAAAGAAAATGATTTTATTTCCAAATTTGTAAAAGATAAAAAAACTCAACAATTAATATTTAAAGCAATTTACAATCACAATAAATTTGCTATAGAAAAAAATTTATCTTCAAGAGAAAATTTATTTTGTAAAATCATAAGAGATGCTGATAAAATTGATATATTTAGATTATTTGTAATTGAAGATAATGTAAATTTATCTAAATCAAGCTTAAGTGATAATGTTTATAAAGTATTATTAAATAGACAATTATTAGATGACAATATACTTAAAACTAATTTAGATTTTTATTTGCGTCATTTTGCAATGTTATATGATTTAAATTTTGAATATAGTAAAAATATAGTAAAAAAAGAAAAAATACCTGATAAAATTATAGATGTAAGTATAAATTATAACCCACATGAAAAAAATAAACTATTACAAATAAAAGAAAAATATTATAAAGGAGAATAGATTATGTTAGATAAAAAATATAATGCTCAAGAAAAAGAGAATAAATGGTTAGAATATTGGCAAAAAAATAAAATTTATGAATTTAAAAGAGATCAAAGAAAGGTTTTTTCAATTGATACACCACCACCAACTGTAAGTGGAAATATTCATATTGGTCATATATTTTCATATTCTCAAACAGAAATGATTGCTCGATATAAAAGATTAAGAGGCTATAATATATTTTATCCTTTTGGATTTGATGACAATGGTCTTCCTAGTGAAAGACTAGTTGAAAAAGAACAAGGGAAAAAAGCTGCTTTAATTGGTCGAGAGGAATTTTCTAAATTATGTTATAAAACTACTGATAAATATGAAGCTTCTTTTCAAGAATTATTTAGCAAAATGGGTGTAAGTACAGATTGGAATATTCACTATAAGACAGTTAGTCCATCAACTATAAAAATAAGTCAATTATCATTTTTGGATTTAATTGAAAAGGGACATTGTTATCATAAAGAAAGTCCAGCATTATGGTGTAATGAATGTTTAACTTCAATTGCTCAAGCCGAACTGGAAACTAAAAAGATTAAAACAACATTTAATTATGTTAATTTTAAAACAGTTGAAACTAATGAAGAATTTACTATTGCTACAACTAGGCCCGAATTACTTCCCGCTATTGTATGTGTTTTTGTAAATCCTAATGATGAAAAACATAATCATTTAATTGGTAAAACTGCTTTAATTCCAGTAATAAATGTTGAAGTTCCAATTATGGCTGATGATAAAGTTGCTATCGATAAAGGTACTGGTATAGTTATGTGTTGTACTTTTGGAGATCAAACAGATATTGAATGGTGGAAAAAATATAATTTACCATTAAAATATATTTTTACGGATGATGGTAAAATTATTGATTCTGTTCCTAATTATGGTGGTCTAAAAATTAAGGAAGCACGAAAAAAAATACTTGAAGATTTAAATGATGGTGGCTACATTGTTAAAGTAGAAGAATTAGAACATGAAGTTCAAACACATGAGCGCTGTGGAAAAGAAGTAGAATATTCTATTATGAATCAATGGTTCATTGATATTATGAATCATAAAGATGATTTCTTAAAAATTGGTGATGAAATAAAATGGCATCCTGAACATATGAAATCAAGATATGTTGAATGGGTTAATAATATTGCTTGGGATTGGTGTATTTCTAGGCAAAGGTATTTTGGAGTACCATTCCCAGTTTGGTATTGTAAAGAATGTAAAGAAGCAATATTTGCTGATGTTAAAGATTTACCTGTAAATCCTTTAGTTGATAAACCAAAAATTGCGAAGTGTCCAAAGTGTGGATGTTCAACTTTTATTCCTGAAACTGATGTAATGGATACATGGGCTACATCGTCTGTTACCCCTTTAATAAATATGCGATACAAAGAAAAAGATAATTATGAAGATTTATTAAAACCAATGAGTTTAAGAACTAATGCTTCCGAAATTATTAGAACTTGGGATTTTTATACAATTGTAAAAAGTTTTTATCATTTCAATAAAAGACCATGGGATAATGTTATGATTTCTGGCTTTGTAATGGCAAATAAAGGAGAAAAAATAAGTAAAAGTAAAGGAAATAGCAATGTTGAGCCATTAGACTTAATTAATAAATATTCTGCTGATGTAATTCGTTATTGGGCTGGATCAGGAAGACTAGGTACCGATATAGTATTCAGTGAAGAAACATTACAAAGAGGTCGTAAATTAATTAATAAATTATGGAATGTATCAAAATTTATTGAAATGCATTTAGCTGATTATAAGGATAAAGAATTTGATGATTTTGAATATATTGATAAATGGATTTTAGGAAGTTTTCAAGAAATGGAAAAGGGCTTTATTAAATATCTTGATGATTTTGAAGTTGGGCTTGCTTTAAATACTTTAGAAAAATTCTTTTGGAATTTCTGTGATAATTACATTGAAATAGTTAAACATAGATTATATAGACCCGAGGAATTTGGAAAAACTCCTAGATATTCTGGTCAAAAAACTGTTTATATGATTTTATATAAATTATTACAAGATTTTAGTATTTTCTTCCCATTTATTACTGAAGAAATATATCAAGAATTATATCATGAGAAAAAATCTATCCACATAACTTTAATAAAACCTTTTAACTATAATTTTGAAAAAGAAATTAAAATTGGTGATACTATTATAGATATAATTAGTCAAGCAAGAGGAGAAAAAACAAATAATAATGTTTCTTTAAAAACACCAATTAAAAATTTAAATTTAAGTTTAAATAAAGAATTAGAAAATGCTATTAATTTAGCAATTAAAGATTTTAAAGCAACTTTATTTATTGAAAATTTAAATATAAAATCAACTGAGAAAGAATACTCAATTGATAAAATTGAATTAAATTTAGATTCTAATAACTAAAATTTTAAGTAAAAAAATTAGTTAATAAAAAGTGATAATTATTTATCACTTTTTTATTGGCTTATTTAATTTATCAAAATTATATTTTTGATTTGTAATTATATTATATACTTCTAAAGATTTTAACTCATAACTATATACTAAATCATTTTTTTGAGGTTTAAAATCTAGTGCAACATCTTTTTTGATATCAGATAAATATTTTTGACCAATTTTATTAAATCCAAGAATTTTTAAATAAGTAGGATTTTTAATTTTATTTCTATTGTCTTTTGTTAATCCTATTAAAATATGAATTAACATTCTTTTAATTTTATTATAAGTATATCTTTTAGTTTTAACATTTTTAATAAATTCATCTAGATTATTAGAATTATAAATTTCTTTTTTTAGTCTATTTTCAATTCCCTCATCAACAGTTAGATATTGTTCTAAGTTATCTTCCGTAATAATTTTATATTTTATTAATTCAAATAATTTATTTTCATTTATATTTTCAATTAATTTAAGAATGTTTTTTGGTACATATTTTTTTATATCAATGTTATTTTTAATTTTATTTCTAATATTTGTAGCACTAATAATATTATCATTACTTTTTATATCATGATAATTATTTGTTCTTTTTATAGATTCGTATTGGATATCAAAATTATATTTTTTAATTGATTTAATGTAAGATATCCCGAGTAAATCGTTAGGGGTTTTAATATTACTATTTAGTAATTTATTTAATGTAGTAGGATAGTTAAAACCTAATTTTAATTCACTTATAATATCTTTATCAAAATTTTCATTAAGTTGTTTAAGAGCAATATTTTCCATTTCTTTAATATTATTGCTTTCGCTACCAAAAATAATTTTATTTACTTTTAAGGCATTAAGCAAATATATAGCAGCATCAGCAAATATATCAGCAGATTGTGATCCAAAAAAGAAAGGGAGTTCTATAACTATATCTATACCATTTTCTAAAGCAATCTTGGTTTTATTTTCTTTAGATAAAATACTAATTTCTCCTCTTTCTAAAAAATATCCGTTAATTACCGCAATTAATAAAGAATTAGGATATTTTTCTTTTATTTTTTTTATATGATATAAATGTCCGTTGTGAAAAGGATTATATTCGCAAATAATACCTATAATATCCATAATTCTTCCTCCTTAAAATTTACTATATTATACTATATAAAATATAAATTTACCATTAAAAAAATCTCAAAGTTTTTTACTTTGAGTTAAATAAATACATTGCTTTTAAACAACTGCAATGTATTTTAAAATAGATTTTATTTTTTGTCAAGTTTTTGTGTCATATTTAAAGACAGTAATCATTATCTTTACTTTTAAAAAAAAATCTCAAAGTAAAAAAATTTAAGAAAGATATGAGGGGAAAATTATGGAAAATATATATGTAAATGGTGAATTGTTTATTGGTAAAAATAATATAACAGATTTTTTAATAACAAAAAGAATTGACGTTTTTTCTAATATGTCTAAAAATGTTTTAAATTCAATGTTGAAAAAGGATACTTTTTTTCAATTGTTTTTTGACCAAGATAATTTAAAATTGTTGTTTCATTTTAATTTAGAAGATAATCCTAATATTACTACAATAAAAAAGAATAGTAAAACTGAAATTACTATTCCAATTACAAAAGAAGAATTAGAAAGTAATTTTGTATCATTAAATAAGATTTTAAGAGAATCTAGTTATATTGGCAGATGTGGTAGAATGCAAAAACCTGCTTTAAATGGTGATGGTTCTTATATGAAAATGAATAATACTATAGTTTTATACAAAAGTAGTAATTATACAATAATTTATAATCCAGTATTAAAGTTATTTTTAAATAAAGAATTACCAATTGAAGTATTAGACTTTAATTATTCAGATGGTTGGAATTTTTATGGTGAACAAATATCATATTATAATGATTATAAAATGCTATATGGTGACATATTTAAGGATGTTTTAAATAGTAGACAGAAAAGAAAAGAAAAAAATAGAGGTACAAAATAAAAAATAATAATTTAAAAGATGATATAGAGCAATAATCTCCTAAAATCATCTTTTTTTAAATAAAAAAAATTAATTCTTTTTTTGAATTAATTTTTATTAGTAAATCGAATAGTAAATTCATTAATGGTGCAGGTAAAGGGACTTGAACCCCCATGGATTGCTCCGCTAGATCCTAAGTCTAGTGCGTCTACCAATTCCGCCATACCTGCAAAAATGGTGGACCTCGTAGGGCTCGAACCTACGACCGCCCGGTTATGAGCCGGATGCTCTAACCAACTGAGCTAGAGGTCCATGACTACTTAATAATATCACAATGTCCAATTTTTAGCAATGATTTTTTAACATTTTTATTGTAAAATATCAAAAAAATGGTAATATAAAATATGAGGAGTTATATTATGAGTAGTAAACAAAACAAAAAAAATAAAAATAAAAAAACTAATAAAGAAGAAAAAAAATTAAATATTGAACCAGTTGTTATAATATATATTGCTTTTGTAATTTTAAGTATAATATTCATAATAATTAGGAATTATCAAGTTTTTCATCTTCAAAAATTAAAGTATAATTTAAAAACTATGCAAGTAAATTCTCAAGAAATTGATTATCCAAAATTTGGAATTCCTCTTACAGATAAAATAATAAAAAATTTAATTGAAAAAGACTTTAGTTTGGTAAATGGTAATGTAGATACTTATATTAATGTAGTAGATTATAGATATATCAATATGTTTTTTGAAATAAATAATAATGGCAATAAAGATTATAAAAGCTATATTTTAGATGCTAAAAAAAATAAATTTGTAGATATTACTTTTCTAGTAAAGAAAAATAAAGAAAAAGAACTTAATGATAAAATAGTTGAAATGTTAAATACTAAATATCCTGAATTTATAGTTAATGGTATAATTAATGGAAAAGGGAAAAGATATTATAAATTAAAAAATAATGAAATGATTATTTATTATAAAGATTTTACTTTTACTCCAGAAGTAAATGAAAACTTATATGTAAGACTTAATTATAATGAAATAAAAGATATTTTAAATGTATATTGTAAACTTGATGAAAATTATCAAAATCAAAATATTAGAAAAATTGATCCAAATAAACCTGTAGTTGTTTTTACTTTTGACGATGGGCCATCGCCAATAACTACACCACAAATGCTAGACGTATTAAAAAAGAATAAAGTTCATGCAACATTTTTTCAACTGGGAAATAAAATGGAAAATAATCCTGATATTACAAGAAGAGCTGTTAATGAAGGTAATACGGTAGGAAGTCATTCCTATCAGCATATTAATTTAGCTAGAGCTAATCCAGAAACTATTGCTGAACAACTTTCTAAATCGGAGAATATATATAGAAATATTATTGGCAGTGACTATAAGTATTTTAGAGTACCTTATGGCAGTTATAATAAAACTGTAAAAGAAATAATAAATCATCCAATAATTATTTGGAATGAAGATCCAAGAGATTGGGAAAGTAGAGATACAAATAAAATTGTAGAAATGGTTTTATCTCATTTACATGATGGATCAGTTTATGTAATGCATGATATTTATCAATCTACTGTGGATGCTATTGATATATTACTTCCTGAGCTTTATTCAAGAGGTTATCAAGTTTTAAGTTTAGATGAAGTCTATAATACTTATGGAAAACCTCTTGATAATCACATAGTATATAGAAATGTTAAATAATAATATTTAAAAAACTTTAATTATAATTAAAGTTTTTTATTTTACAAAATTTATTTTAGTATTAAATGTTTTTCTTATTAAATACTTCAATATTATAGAACTAGTCATTTTATTATATCTATTTTCTAAAATTTCTTTAGTAATTTTAAAGCTTTTTTTAGTACATAGTATTTCATATTCAGCGCCACTATCAATAATGAATTTATTAGTTTCATTAAAACCATTTCTTAAATAAAATTCTTTTCTTTTTTGACTATTTTTTAATTCTTTTTTAGGTCTTTCAATACTTAAAATAATAGTTTTATATTTTTTTATTAAATCTTTTAATACTTTAGAACCATATCCTTTATTTCTAAATTTTTCATCTATAGCAAAATACATTAAATAAGAAATGTTATCATAATTAATTAAATATACTATGCCAATTATTTTGTTATCATTTACAATTGCCTCAAATTTCACATTTTTTTCTTTTGCACATTTTTTTAACATCCAAAATGAAAAACGTTCATTTTTAGGAAATGATTTTATATATATTTTTTTATATCAGTTTTATTATTTGTTTTAAAATAATCTAAATATTTAAAATTCATTATTACCTCACTATAATCGTATTTATATTATACTAAACTTGTTAAAATGTCACAATAGTTTTAGTTATTTATATCTATCATTAATTTACATCTTAAATTTTACATGATATAATATTTTTGGTAAAGGAGAATTAATTATGGAATTGTTTAGGCCTGATATTTATCAAAAAAGTATATTTACAATCGATTATAAAAAATTAAAAAAATCAGGAATAAAGTGTTTGTTATTTGATTTAGATAATACACTTTCGGCCATGTCAATTTCCTTACCTGATGCCAAAACTAAATCGTTAATTGCCTCTTTAACTGATCTTGGTTTTAGGGTAATTATTGTAAGTAATAGTAGTAAAAAAAGAATTGAACCATTTAAAGATCATTTAAATGTTGATGCTGCGGCAAGATCGTTTAAACCTTTAAAAAATAAATATTTAAAAATCCAAAAAATATATAATTTAAAGGATACTGAAATTGCTGCTATTGGTGATCAGTTAATTACTGATATATATGGAGCAAATAGAATGGGATTTACTTCAATTTTGGTAAATCCAATTAGTAATTATGAATTTTTCATTTCTAAATTTAGTCAATTTTTTGAAAGAAAAGTATATAAAAAATTAAATAAAATGGGATTATTAACTAAAGGAAAATATTATGATTAAAAGATGTATAGGGTGTGGTGTTAAATTACAAAATCAAGATCCTTTAAAGTTAGGATATATCAATGATTTAAAAAATAATTATTGCCAAAGATGTTTTAGATTAACTCATTATAATGAATATAAGACTAGTTTAAAACCCATGAATTTAACAAAATTTCTAAATAATATTAATAAAGATAAAAAATTTATTATTTATATGATTGATTTTTTTAATATTAATAAAATTACTATGAAAAATTATCATAAAATAAAGCAAAAGAAAATTTTAGTTATTACTAAACTTGATTTAATTCCTAAAAGTTTAAAAAGTTCTAAAATTATTAATTTTTTAAAAGAATATTATAAAATTAAAGAAGATATATTTTTAATTTCTAATATTAAAAATTCTAATATTAATTCTGTTTTAAATTATCTTAAAAAATTAAAAGATTCTATTTATTTAGTTGGCTATACCAATAGTGGTAAAAGTAGTTTTATAAATACTTTATTAAATAAAAATAATATTACAACAAGTATTATGCCTAATACAACTTTAGCTAATATAAAAATAATGATTGATAATTTAACTATTTATGATACTCCAGGATTAATTTATAATAATTTTAATTATAATGATATTAATTTTCATAAAAAAATTAATTCCAAAAAGGTTATTAAACCTAAAACTTTTCAAACCAAAGAAAATTTTAGTTTAGCAATAGATAATTATTTAAAAATAGGGACAAATTCTTTAAATAGTTTTACTTTATATATAAGTAATGAATTAGAAGTAAAGAAGAAGTTTGAAGAAGTTAATGCCGAAGAAATAAAAATACCAGCAAATAGTGATTTAGTAATCTATGGACTAGGTTTTATAAATATAAAAAAAGAATGTATAATTAAATGTGATAAAAGTAAAGTAGAAGTTAGACCTTCGATGTTTAAAGGTGATGTAAATGAATAAAATACATGTAATGAATGAGCAATTGGCTAATAAAATTGCGGCTGGAGAAGTAGTCGAAAGATGTTCTTCAGTTGTAAAAGAATTAGTAGAAAATAGTATTGATGCTAAGGCTAAAAGAATAATTGTTGATTTGATTAATGCTGGAATAAAAGAAATAAAAGTTACTGATAATGGTATAGGTATGTCTAAAGATGATGCTGAACTTTGTTTTTTAAGACATGCCACTAGTAAAATAAAAAATGATAATGATTTATATTTTATAAACACTCTTGGATTTAGAGGAGAAGCACTCCCTTCAATATCGGCTGTTTCTAATATTGAATTAAAAACATGTGAAAAAGATATGGGAATTAAAATCACATTATCAGGGGGAAAAATAATAAAAAAAGAAAATTGTGAAGCTCGTATTGGGACAATTATCAGTGTAAAAGATTTATTTTTTAACACTCCAGCGCGACTTAAATTTTTAAAAAGTGAGGCTAGTGAACTTACTAATATTACTAATTTAATAGAAAAGTTTGCTCTTTCTCATCCTGATATATCTTTTACATTAAGTAATAATAATAAAAAAATAATATTTACTTCCGGCAGTGGCAATTTACTTAATACAATTCATGAAATATATAATACTGAAATTTCCGAAAATATGGTTAAAATTAATGGTGAAAATGATGATTATGAAATTTATGGTTACATTTGTAAACCGGAAATTTTAAGAAGTAATAAAAATTATATGCATACGATAATAAATGGTCGAATAGTTAAAAATTTAGAAATAAATAGAATTATTGACGATGCCTATTATACATACAAGCCAGACGGAAAATATCCCATTGTAGTAATAAATATAAATACAGATCCAACTTTAATAGATGTTAATATTCATCCAACTAAACAAGATATAAAATTTAGTAAAATTAATAGTTTAAAAGAATTATTGACAAAATTAATAAAAGAAGCTCTGTACTCATCTTTATTAATTCCCAAAATAGAAAATAAAAATAATGAAGAATTTAAAAATGATAATGATGTAAAAACCGATGTTTCTGTTGAACCCTTAAATTATAATATTAGGCAAAAAGATATATTTCCAGAAAATATTAACCAAGTAAAAGAAGAACAAATAGAATTTAATTTTTCTAAATCAGAAAATTTAGAAGATATAAAGGAACATGCCCATAATGAAACACTAAAAAAACTAGAATTATATCCTGTTGGGCTTTGTCTTGGTACTTATATTATTGCCCAAAATGATGAGGGAATTTATTTAATTGATCAACATGCTGCTCAAGAGAGAATTAACTATGAAAAATATAAAAAATCTTTACAATCAAAAATTAAAACTAAAACAAATTTACTGATTCCTATTACTATTGAAATGTCTCCATCCGAATATTTAAATATTAAGGAAAACATGAATGTTTTATTAGATATGGGATTTGAAGTCGAAGAATTTGGTATTAATACCTTGTCATTTAAAGCACATCCAACTTGGTTAAAAAAAGATTATGAAGAAGAATCTATTCGCAAAATATTAGATATAATTCAAATTAAAAATCAAGATTTTAAACCAGAAGTATTTAATGAAAAAGTTTCTAAAACTTTAGCTTGTAAAATGAGTATAAAGGCTAATACTAATTTGACTATGGAAGAAATGGAAAATTTGCTTGCGGAACTTGTAACATGTGATAATCCTTATAATTGTCCCCATGGTAGACCGACTATTATAACTTTTAAAATTTACGAACTAGAAAAAATGTTTAAAAGAGTTATGAATTAGGAGATAAAAATGATAATTGTTATATGCGGACCAACTGGAGTTGGCAAGACAAAAATATCAATTGAACTAGCTAAAAAATACAAAGCAATAATTATAAATGCCGATGCTATGCAAGTTTATAAAGGACTTGATATAGGAACAGCTAAGATTAAAGAATCTGAAAAAGAAAATATTCCTCATTATTTATTTGATATTTGTGATGTTTATAAAAATTATACTATTTATGATTATCAAAATGATGTTAGAAATATTATTAAAGAAAATAAAGATAAAAATATAATTTTAGTTGGGGGAAGTGGACTTTATATAAAATCGGCTCTTTTTGATTATCAATTTGCTGAAGAAAATAAAAATACTATAGATTATTCTAAATATTCAAATGAAGAACTATATAATTTGGCTTTAAAAAAGGATAAAAATATGGATATCCATATTAATAACCGTAAGCGTTTAATAAGGTTTTTGACTAAAAAAGAATTACCTAAAAATGGAAATAAACTTTTATATGACAATGTCCATTTTATCGGACTTACTACTGATAGAGAAAAATTATATGATATAATTAATAATAGAGTAGATAAATTAATTGATGAAGGATTAGTTGATGAAGTAAAATATTTTTATGATAATAAAATATTTACCAAAGCTTTAAATACAGGAATAGGTTATAAAGAATTATATAAATATTTTGATGGGAAAATAACTTTAGATGAAGCTATTGAATTAATAAAGAAAAATACTAGACATTTTGCGAAAAGACAATATACTTTTTTCAATAATCAATTACCAATACAATGGTTTTCTGTTGATTATAATAATTTAAATAATACCGTTGATAAAATAATTGACTATATAAAAAAAAATAAAAGTTAATTTACTTTTATTTTTTTCAGAGTGTAGACAAACCCCTAGATTTTTTCTA